>NZ_LMCE01000034.1:0-32477 GCF_001623285.1 Pseudovibrio sp. Ad26 | reverse complement strand
GACAAACTCTTCTCGAAGTTTCATTGTTGAACACTCTTTCCAAGGCATCCCGGTCCCTCCCTGAATGCCATGTTAATGTGTCAACCATCTCTCCGAACACCTGTCACCTATGTCTCCGGTATGTACACTACGGGCGGGGTGACATCACCGATCCAATCGAGAAGTTTGTGCTCATCACCACCGCCAACTTTGCAGATGAGTATGGCCTGTGCTAGCCCTTGCAAGCCAATCTGCCGGAGGCCTGCTCCTGCTCGGAGCGCAAGTTGCGTAATTGCCTAACTCATCTGGAAGCGCTGGGTCTCATCACCTGCGATCAGAGACGGCGTGCCAATGACTCTCGCAGGTCCGATGTTTTCGTCTTTACTGGCTTTGCCAGACACAAGGCCATCTCCGATCAAAATGACCGTCCCGCCCTAGAAAACTTAGCAGCGATCAAACCAAGAACAACCAACCGGCACATGGTTCCCCCTTGAGCCGTCATTTAGAACCATCAAAAGAACTTTTCCCTTCCCCCCAAAACACGGCCTGTAAGCAACGTCAGGCAAAAGCCTCAAGCGCAGGCGATCCTTCAATCCAACGAGAAATCCCATGAGCAATCTGTTCGATCCTATGAACTCTCAAAACGCAAAAATTCCATTTCCCGTGTTTGGCAGCAAGCCTGGGATGAGGCGCTTGCAGCAACTGATGGCATCTCGGCCAGAGCGATGGCAAGCGCAGCGGGCAGCTCAGGAGATTGAGGAACTAGAGCAGCTCCTGAGCACACTCACGCGGGCCAGTACACCTGAAGAATCAAAACCCGTGAGCATAGCTGTTGGTCAACTTCTCAACACCAACTGCAAAAGCGGCTTTCACTAGAGGCCATCACACGACTGATTGAGGATTAGATTCAGGATCTGGGCGGCTATCCACCTGTGTGATCTTTGCGGTCTGCCAAAGATGGCGGCGCAGCAGCAAGACTATCGCACGCGCCTGGCCAACTAATCACTCTGGCTGAACCCATCATGGCAACCTGCAGCTTCCATATCCGCGTGCTGAACAGCGTTTTGGAACCACAAGTGATGCCTCAGTCCAATAGCTAGGAGATACTTGTTTGACCCTGAACACCACTTAGATAGTCAATCGATTGGAACTTGCCGCCAGCACCTAGCGGCGACTTCCCAACCCACCAAGATCAACACCACGACGGGACTGCAACACCTGGCCGCAGGTTATCCATGACATTCATGAAGCCTTCGGCTACAGCAAAACCCCAATCCGGGCAGTGCCCAGCCCCAAAGACAATCAGCTCATGGAAGAAGCCATTGATTGGCTACGATACGTCCCCACGCCTAATGACCGGAAAATCCTTTGGATGCAGGCAGAAGGCTTCCGCTGGCGCCCTATCTGCATTCAGGTCGGGCTCACCCGTTCTACCGCCCATTACCGAGCTGTGGCGGCTGATTTGACCATCCAGCGCGCTATAAACGGGCGTAGTTAAGGCGACATGCACCCCTACCCTCAACATTCATGACCGGCTAATGCCATGAGTTTGTGGAGGAGTTCAGTATCCTCGCAATGACACCTTGCGCCATTCATCGCATGCTCCTCTTGAGGCATCACAACCTCTTTCAAGTAGCGGTAATCATAACCGTTAATCCGCGGTCAATTTGTGTCTAGAGTTAACTCCCTTGACGCAAACTCTCGCTTATGGGCGGGAGGGCGGTGAATACAAGACCCTCTTGCAGAGGGAATAAACCCGCCTAGCTCTGCCAGATTGTGAACCTCCTGCCCACTAGTGGGTGATCACAAGCCTACTGCTGAGGAGCTCATTTAACACCCAGTAGAGAGGACTTTACGATGACTGAAACTGGTATGGCTCTCGGGCCTTTTTGCATTCAATGAAGTACTTTTGCCTAACTCATAGACCGGGAGGGGTTTGGCCTCCTTTGCCTCAGATGAGGTTTCTGGGGCACCACCCTGCCAAAAGACATACCCCGCACGAGGCGAGGTTATAATCCATGCACTGACATCCAGCTGACTTAAACCAGACCATGCTCCTGCAGCGTTGTTACTGCATTGAGGAACTAGTTGGTGATCATTTCCACCGTCAGTGTCATGCTACCTGCGTTGACCCGTGCCTTGTCCACGACTTTGTCATCAAGTGCATAGGCAGTCGGCTCACAGGCTTCAGAGGGCTTGTGTTGGCTAAATCCTGCTTTAGATAGGTCGTGCGCTGCAATCTTGATTGTGCTGGTTCTCATAGAATTTCCTCCATTCAGCGAGCACCCTGCGCACCTTTACGACCGCAACCCGGCACCACTGGCGGTGTCAGGCTTCTTGCAGGCTGTAGGGCTTAGCTTTCCAATTCAGCTGCCAGCTTGTCTCTGGCAGGGCTCAGCATGTCTAGATAGGCACCGCCGCGGTGTAAGATGATCTTGCCAGCCCACAGCTCCTTCGCGTTCTTGTCGCCGAAGACCTCGAGCATATCCTCGTTGGTGTAGCGCAGAATTTCCGCCCTCCATTGGAGGTGTTCTATGTAGATGTAATTCACGTGCATGATACTTGCCCGTCTTGATGCTTGTGCCTCTTACACATGGCTTACCCACGCCTGTCCCGGTGCTACACAATGCCATACCCGCCCGCACAATCGAGGGCTTACAAATGTCAATTCGTTGGTTTAGTGGGTGTGTCGGCGCCTGCGAAGTGTGGCTAGCGCGCAATTTAAAACAAGCGGTGCTTACGTACTCATGTCGTCTTTTTCTGGCTAGAGTCATCTCACATCCGCGTTGGGCTTGGTTCAACTGCGTTGTACAGCACTCCTCAACAAATGGCCCGTACTTCTGGCGCGATAGAATCGGGCCCTCTCAGGCAGTTTATCACTATGCTCGGCGGTGCCATGGTCTCCTCCTCCAGTCGCAGTCAAGCAGCGCGATATCCTCCTCATAATCCCATACCATGCATCCGTAACCCCGACTTTTGGGTCCCTCCGGGCCGCAATCATATGCGGTGGGGCCTTGCGCACCAGATCGCTAGTTACCGAGGAAAATTTGGAATTTGCAATTCGCAATTCTGATCTATGGGAGCGCACCTCGTAAATCCAATCTCTTGTTATTGCTTCACTACCATGGTGCGAGTGCCCTTCGCCAGCAGACCACCAAACACGTAACTTGTAAAATGGCAACACAGTTGTGGGGTCTTGTTAACCAACCATCCGGAAGCCTGGCCTGAATCATTCTTATGATCTACATGGCATAATTGGCACATGCTTTCACGTAGAACGAAAGTGGCATCTGCGGCATCTTCAAGGAGAGCATCTCGCACTTTAAAATCACTATATTCCATATTTGAAGCTCACAACATTGGAGTGGATTGCTAAGAATATATGACGTACGCAAACCTCAAAATGAGATGCTGCTTGTCGCTCCCCCAGTGGAGAGGTGCAGATCTCTATACTACCGCAGCTGTTCATGCGCTACTTTGCTTGTCATGTCCTCTAAATGTGCAGGCTTATCACCCTTGGAGAGCCTATCGGATCAAGACTGTGACAAGCTATGTCAGACTTAGATCTTTCATGACTTTTTTAGCTGCTTGCTTGACGCTGTCTTCTGCTTGTTTGAGGAGTTGTATACGGTCAAAGATCTGTGCGTCCTCATTCAGAGCTTTCCGAAGCGATTGTCCAAAGGCCATGCGAACTTCGGTACCAATATTGAACTTGCAGATCTTTGTTTCTTTTGCCAGTTTCTGCCTGACTTTTGCAGGAATTCCAGAGCCTCCGTGTAGCACGAGCGGAATGTTGGTGACGTTTTCAATGACGCGGACCAGATCAAAATCTATCACTGCAGCTTTTTCTTGTTGCAGGTGCACATTACCGACAGAGATTGCAAGCGCGTCGGCATTACTTTCCTTCACAAACTGCGCGGCTTCTTCTGGTTTCGTACCTGAGGACACAGCACCCTCAGCGTAGCCAACAAAGCCGACTTCTCCTTCCAGAGAGACACCATATGGCCTAGCGTTTGCAGCAATGGACTGCATCAGGCGGATGTTTTCCTCAAGAGGAAGCTTGGAGCCATCAAACATAACGGAAGTAAAGCCAAGGTCTATTGCTTTCAAGCAATCCTCTACTTCATACCCATGGTCAAGATGAGCAACCACTGGAACAGAGGCTGTCTCAGCTAGAACTCTAAACATTGGCGCCAGAACTTCCAATGGAGTGTGGGCGCGACATCCAGGACCTGCCTGCAGAATTACCGGGCAGCCGATCTCTTCGGCAGCCTCCACAAATGCACGTGCATCTTCCCAACCTAAGACAACAAAGCCAGCAACTGCTGTCCCATTGTTCATAGCTGGCACTAAAACGTCTTTAAGATTTGCAATAGGCATTACTGTATCACTACTTAAACTTGGCGATCATATCTTTGATGCCTGGGATCGTTTCGACCTGATATGCGTGTGTTGGCTGAAAATGCTGCACCAGTGAGCGTTGGCTGAGGCCACCGAGAATTGTGAAGTAATACATTTCATAGCCCGGTGCAGCGACACAGGGGTGGTAGCCCCTATCAATAACGAGAGTTGACCCATCTACGATGTGATAGGCTTCTCCGACTTTCCCATCTTCTTTCTGAAGCAACTGCATTCCGAACCCATGTCCGGGCCGGAAGCGGAAGTTGTAGGTTTCGTCATGTCGTGTTTCATGGGGTAAATTGTCAGTATCATGCTTGTGAGAAGGAAATCCTGACCAGCCGCCCTGCCCTACAGTAAACAGCTCGGAAACCAAGAGACGGCCAACCTTGTCGTGATATTTAGTTCCAAGTATATGCTTGATTTTACGATGTGTTTTCGTGTCATCTGAGCCGTACTGAACAACATCCAGTTCGGATGATCTTACAGCAAATGGCATCAGAACACCGTCATACCGCGCTCCGGCGATGAACACTTCGGCCGCATCACTCACACAAGTAATTGTTGTTTTTGCTCCGGTCGGGATATAGACCCCTTCAGGCTCGCCATCCCAAACATCTACGCCGCGACCACCTATGCCGTCCCAGTTCAGCCCTTCGCATTCAACGTTCACCGAGCCGGTTGCAGGTACGATGCAGGTTTCATAACCGGGGACCTGATAGTGGAACGCTTCCCCTTTTTTCAGTTTTACGATGTTGAAGTAGTTTAACGGGACGCGGGCATCATCAACGTCTACGATGGGTTTATTCTGATTATTATATGGAGGGATATGCATGCTTAGTCCTTCGTCGAACTCAATGTTTCTTCCATGGAAATGCTGTGTAGTTTCAAAAACCTGATCAGTTTTTTTTCATCGGGCATTGCTGTTGCACAGCCAACCTTAGACACCACAATTGCTGCGCAGGCAGACCCACGAACAACGCTCTGCTGCAAGGTTTTTCCATTTGAAAGTGAGGATAGGAAACCACCTAGAAATGCATCTCCAGCACCGGTCGGCTTCATTGCAGAAACAGTGAATATGCCGGTCTGAAATGACTCATTTTCAGTGTAGGTGGTTGAGCCTTTCGAGCCCATTTTGTAAATGCAGATACAGTCAGATCTGTTTGCAAGTTCGTGGGCAAACTTCGGGCCATTAGCCATGTTCCCAGCCATGAAACCAAACTCCTCATCATTCCCTACAATGACATCACAGAGTGAGCTCATGCGTTTATATGTATCTGTCGCTTCCTGTGCAGATGCCCAACTGTAGGGGCGGTAATCAATATCAAAAATCGAAACCAGCCCCTCAGCTTTTGCTTTCTCCAAGGCGTAGAAAGTCGCTGTGCGAGATGGCTCGGAGGCCAGCAAAGTTCCCGTGGTGACAACTGCATCAAACTGAGAGAAATCAACAGCGTCGACATTGGCTTCACTCATCATAAAATCAGCTGCACCATTTCGGTAAATGGTCGTCTGATGGTCGAGTAAACGTGCTTCCGAGAGTGCAAGGCTGTTTCTGTACTCTCCGCCAATTGGGGTGACGTATTTGTGGCCTATTCCATACCGCTCCAATTGATTGACGCAGTAACGTCCGATTGCATCGTCAGAGACCCTCGTTAACAACGAGACGTGGCACGCTTGTTGGCGCAGAGCGACAGCAATATTGGCAGCTGATCCCCCCAGATGCACTGACATGGTTTGTGCATCTTCAATTGATGTACCAGCAGGTTCCGGCGTGAGATCCATGCCTGCACGCCCAACAACCAGATACCTTTTTCCCTGCAGTTTTTCCAAAAGCCTGCTCATTACACCCCCACACGTTGGTTCACACGACCAGCTTCCCATTCTTCACGTGCGGTGCGTACATTCTGACTGTTAGAAACTTCGGGCAGTCCAACTTCCCACCATGCATGACCTTCCTGTGTCCATCCTTCATAAGGATCGACCTGAATAGAAATGATCGTGGTTCGGTCTGCTGCCTTTGCCCGTTTGAACGCTTCACGCAGCTCTGCAATCGTCTCTACGGTTTCTGCCAGTGCGCCTTGAGCTCTTGCGTGCGCAGTAAAATCCACTGCAACAGGGCTTGTAATTGTTGGTGAATCTTTGATCAGATTGTTGAAAGAGGTGTTGCCGGTGTTGTTCTGAAGTTTGTTGATCACGGCGAAGCCACCATTGTCGCAAACCATGACAATGAGCTTCTTTTCGGTCAGGACGGAGGAATAGATATCCGAGTTCATGAGCAGGTAGGAACCGTCACCTGTAAACACGATGGTATCCTGATCGGGCTCTTTCTCGGATTGAGCAATACGTGCCCCCCAACCGCCGGCAATCTCATAGCCCATGCATGAGAAGCCGAATTCGACATCAACCGAGCCGATGGCTTTGGTTTGCCAGTTAGCGGTAACTTCGGCAGGCAGGCCGCCTGCAGCTGCAACAACCCTGTCATTGTTGTCACACAGGTCGTTTACGGCACCGATAACCTGCGCATAGCTGTTAGGTCCATTTGCGGGGTCAACATTGTGCTTCACATAGGAGAGCCACTCTGCTTTTTCCTGTTGCGCAAATGCGGTCCACGTCTCTGGGGCCTTGTACTGCTTTAAGGATGCAATAAACGCAGACAATCCTAGTTTTGCATCTCCCACGACAGGGAGTGAACGATGCTTGCTTGCATCATGACGAGCGGCATTAAGGGAAACAAACCGAGCATCTTTTCTGAAAGCGGTCCATGACCCGGTGGTAAAGTCCTGCAAACGTGTTCCCACAGCAATAACCACGTCAGCATCAGCAGCAATTGCATTTGCTGAGTTTGAGCCTGTTACGCCGATTGGTCCGCAATTCAGCTCGTGATCTGACAGCAGGTTTGCACGGCCCGCTATTGTTTCTGTAACCGGAATTTGTGTCTGTTCAGCAAACGCAAGCAATTCTTGCGCGGCACCAGAATATTGCACGCCACCGCCTGCTATGATCACAGGCTTTTTTGCGGCTTGAATGAGTGCAATCGCGTCATCAAGCTCCAACTCATCAGGTGTCTGCCGACGGATGCGGTGAACTTTTTTCTCGAAGAAAGCAACAGGGTAGTCATAGGCCCAACCTTGGACATCCTGTGGCAGTCCCAGGAACGCTGGACCGCAATCAGCCGGGTCAAGCATGGTCGCTATCGCAGCAGGCAACGACTGAATGATCTGTGCTGGATGTGTAATACGGTCCCAGTAACGGGAGACTGCGCGGAAAGCATCATTCACTGATGCAGTCGGATTACCATAATGCTCCACCTGTTGCAGCACCGGGTCCGGCAATCTTGAGATGAACGCATCACCACATAACAGTAGCATTGGAAGCCTGTTCGTGTGTGCTAACGCAGCTGATGTGACAAGGTTTGTTGTGCCTGGTCCTGCTGAAGCCGTGCAGAACATGAATCTCTTACGTAAATGATATTTGGCATAGGCTGCAGCGGCAAAGCCCATGCCTTGTTCATTCTGACCTCGATAAAGCGGAAGTGTATCGCGATGCTCATATAGTGCCTCGCCCAAGCATGACACATTGCCGTGACCAAAAATTCCGAACCCACCTCCGCAGAGCAGCACTTCGTCACCGTCAATACTTATGTACTGGTTTGCAAGATACCGGATGATCGCCTGCGCCATAGTCAAACGGATTGTGCCAGTGGTGATTTCACTTTTTGTGGTCATGGTGTCCCTATTTCCTTCCGCCTGCAATTGTCGCCTTGTTCCGCCACAATTCGCGGTCCCATCAACTCGTCTATTGACGCCGTGGTAATTTTGAAGGATACCTATTTTGCAACCGGTTGCAACAAATCTTTTCTGGGAGATGTATTTTGACCCAACTGGAACTGCGCTGATGAGAGGTAACTACAGGTGAGAGATCTATGAGATTGCGCTGAACTATCCGCATCTTTCTCGCGATCAGATCTTAGGATTGCTCGGAGGGGTTACACCTACCTGTTCGCAGTAAGAGGGGCAAAAATAGCGTTTATATCGAGTGTAGAATGATTTTTTTGCCCGTTCATATGTGAACACGTCGTTTGCGTGACTTCATGTTCTCCAGAGGTTCGGGCTTAAAGAAAGGCTGCAGGTTTTCAGATGAGAGGGCCTTACGTTCGATATAGTTTCAGTCTGGTCAATGCTGTGGCAAATCATATTGAAACCGCTTTCAATTTTCCATACCCCTCCTCCGGCCTGAACATAAGTCCGCCACAGCAGCATGATGGCACCAGTAGATTAGCAACATCGCTCTAAGTACAACAAAGGGATGAAACGTGGGAATTAGAATTGGTAATGCGCCCTGCTCATGGGGGGTAGAGTTCGCAGATGATGCACGTAACCCGAGCTGGGAAAGCGTTCTCGATCAATGTGCCGCCGCGGGCTACAAGGGCATCGAACTTGGGCCGATTGGTTATATGCCAGAGGACCCGGCAGTGCTGAAGGATGCGCTTGTGAAGCGGGATCTGGAACTGGTTGGGGGTGTCGTTTTCCGGCCATTTCATGATCCGAAAGCATGGGAGGATGTTTGGGATGGCGCGAAGCGGACCTGCGAAGCCCTGAAGGCTCATGGTGCCGAGCATTTGGTGCTGATTGACTCAATTTCACCACGGAGGGCACCAACTGCCGGACGTGCGAGTGAAGCCGAGCAAATGGATCTGCAGGAGTGGACTGCATTCAAAGAGCGTATCATGACAGTTGCGCGTATGGGGGCCGAAGAATACGGCCTTACAGTCGGCATCCACGCGCATGCCGCAGGCTTTATGGACTTCGAGAGTGAGTTAGAGCGCCTCCTAGCTGAAACCGATCCCGAGTTACTAAAAATCTGTTTAGATACTGGCCACTCGACATATGCTGGCTTTGATCCGGTTGCATTCATGGACCGCCATATGGGCCGCATTTCTTACATGCACTTCAAAGATACATCGGCACCGGTAAAGGCAGAGGTTATAACCAACAGGATTGGTTTTTACGACGCATGCGCTCAAGGGATTTTCTGTAACCTTGGTGAGGGAGAAGTGAATTTCCCAGCAGTGCTTGAAAAACTGCGCCAGGCAGGCTTCGAAGGTTGGTGTACGGTTGAACAAGACTGCGATCCACAAGGTGACACATCTCCGATCGATGATGCTAAACACAATCGTAACTACCTGGAATCCATTGGCTTTCACTGAGGAAACATCATGACTAAATTAAACTGGGGTCTGATTGGAGGCGGCGAAGGAAGCCAGATTGGTCCTGCGCACCGTCTAGGTGCATCCGTTGACGGATTGTTTCAGCTGGCTGCGGGCGCTCTGGATGCAGATGCAGCAAAAGGGCGCATGTTTGCTCAGTCGCTGGGTATTGCAGAAGACCGGGCTTATGGTGATTGGCAGGAAATGCTGGCCGCTGAAAAAACGCGCAGTGACAAAGTTGATCTTGTTACTATTGCAACACCAAACGCAACACACTTCGAGATCACCAAGGCCTTCCTCGAAGGTGGTTTTCACGTGCTTTGTGAAAAGCCGATGACCATGACTGTCAAAGAAGGCGAAGAGATCGTAAAGATCAGTCGTCAGACTGGCAAAAAGTGCGCGGTAAACTTTGGCTATTCAGGATTTTCTTTGGTTCGCCAGATGAGAGAAATGATTGCCGCAGGTGAACTGGGTGAAGTCCGCCTTGTAAAAGCAGAGTTCGCGCATGGTTTCCACGCCGATGCAGCTGATGCCGATAATCCACGCGTTCGCTGGCGCTACGACCCTGCTGCTGCTGGCGTTTCTGCTGTATTAGCTGATGCAGGTATCCACGCGCTGCATATGGCCTGCTTTGTCACCGGACAGGAAGTATCGACTGTCTCAGCTGACTTTGCATCGACCATTGCTAGCCGTGACTTGGAAGATGATGCAATGATCAACTTCCGAATGAATGGCGGCGCAGTTGGGCGTCTCTGGACATCAGCAGTTGCCGTTGGACGTATGCATGGCCTGAGCCTGCAGGTGTTTGGTGAAAAAGGTGGATTGGCCTGGCAACAGGAACATCCGAACCAATTGCATTACACGCCATTGAACGGGCGCACCCAGATCATTGAGCGCGGCGCTGGTGACCTATACAATGCAGCCCAAAAAGCATCACGCGTCACGATTGGCCACTCAGAAGGCATGCCCCTGGCCTTTGCTAATATCTATTGCGACCTTGCAGAGATGATCCATGCGGACAAAGCTGGTGGATCTTCTGACGGAGCAGCATTCCTATTCCCAAGTTCTGAAGATGGTTTGCGGTCTATGGCAAGTGTTTATGCGGCAGTAAAATCAGCGCACGCATCTGGTGCATGGCAAGACGCTGTCCCTGCTCTACTGAAGTAACACTTTTGAAAAGGGGCCGTATAACTTACTGGCCCCTTTTTTGTAGGGGCCCCTGGTATTTGCCAGCAACTAAGTGACCTTTTGTAAAAGAGTTCCGCGCTCAACCACACGGCATGGAAACATCCGTGTTTCAGGGATCCGGTCTGGATCATCCAGACAGTCAACAAGCAACTCAACAGAGGATGAGATGATTTCCTGAACGGGCTGATGAATGGTTGTCAGGTTGATATTTGCCCAACCTGCCATTTCCATGTTGTTGAAGCCAATAAAGCCTATTTCCTCAGGAACTTTGAGACCAGCGGTCTGCGCAGCACTCAAAGCACCAATAGTAAGCACGTCATCGCCGCAGAAATATGCCTCAGCGTGCTCTTGCATCAGGATGCTCTGCATCGCCTTTCTGCCAGCATCATAAGAGTAATCCTCCGCGAAATTGACGGAAAATTTTATATTTGGATACTCAGAGAGAACTCGCTTAAAGCCAATGAAGCGATCCTGGGTAGATGTCGCATTTTCAGGCCCACCCAAGAACCCAATATGCTTAAAGCCCTTAGATACCAAGAGCTGTGCAGCCAGCTCGCCCGCATAACGGTTATCAATACCTACGGTGTGTACAGTAGGTGTCGCGCTGCATCGCCCAAAGGAATGCACAACCGGAATTTTGGCATGCCGGAATGATTCAGCAAAATCAGGGGGTAGAGTGGAGGAAGCTACAATCACCCCATCAACGCTATATTGCAGAAGCATATCGAGTGACTTGGCCGGATCGACTTCACCTGAAAGGTTCACGAGAAGAGGTCGGAGCCCTTTTTCCTGCAAAGATTGCGTAAACAGATCAAAGACCTGCAGAAAAACCGGGTTATGGAAATTGTTGGAGACCAGGCCAATGAGCTTTGTCCGCCGCGTTGTTAAGCTGGAGGCCAGGACATTAGGACGATAGCCCAATTCGTGCGCTGCTTTTTCGACTTTTCGGCGAGTTTTTGCAGAAACGCTTGCACCTTCCGTAAAGGAGCGAGACACAGCGGAAGCAGAGACTCCTGCACGCAATGCAACATCTTTTAGCGTAACAGCCATCCTCTGCCTTTTCGTTTTTGCGCATCTGGAAGTTATAAATTAATCCGTTCATCAATGATGGCCCAAGTAAAAAAACACAATTAAATTTTGGTGTTATTACTTGGTTATCCCTTCGAAACTGGGAGCAGACCTCCCAGCCTCGAAGTTTTACATATCATCAGGCCGCAACTCGCTTTTGCCGATAAGTATCTGCGACTACGGCGGCAACAATCAAAACACCCTTGACGATATTGATGTAATAAACATCGATACCCAAGAAGGTGAAACCTGAAGTCAGCGTACCCAGAATGAGCACACCAATGATGGTGCCCATAATGCGGCCCCGACCGCCGAAGAGAGAAGTCCCACCAATCACAACTGCCGAGATTGCATCCAGTTCCAACATCAGGCCAGTGCCCGATTGAGCCGTCATTGCGCGCGAGGTCTGAACGATCGAGGCGATGCCATAGAGTGCGCCAGCCATGGTGTACACGAGGATTTTGTGCCTTTTGACGGCAATGCCTGCAACACGGGCTGCATCTTCATTTGAGCCGATTGCATAGGTACGGCGCCCATAAACCGTATATTTCAAAAGCACATGGAAGACGCCAGCCACAATCAAGAATGTTACAACGGGCCAGGCTCCGGAACCAAAGATGGCAAAATCCTCAGTCAGGAAGCTCACCTGCTTGCCACTTGTATACCAACGCGCCAAGCCACGCGCTGCGACAAGCATCCCAAGGGTCGCGATAAACGGCGGAATTGCGGTTAGAGCAATTACGCTCCCATTGACAAAACCAAGCAGCGCTCCCACAGCAATGCCTGCGAGTACCGGAAAGATGATCGGCAGATCTGTAAGCGCTGGATAGACAGCCCGGGCATACTCTGAACTTTGCGCCAGAGAGGCAGCTACGATACCGGCGAAACCAAGAATGGAGCCACCGGAAAGATCTATGCCTGCCATGATGATAATCTGACCAACGCCAATCGCAAGAATGCCAATGATTGCCATCTGCAGGATCATGATGAACAGACGTTGACCGTTGAAGATGAAAGTCTGCTCAACGACAAACCAGCCCAAAACTTCAAAAATTGCGGCGATTCCGACGAGTACCAGAAGAATACCCGTGTCCTTTGGAAGACGCTGAAGGAGAGACTTTTGCGTTTCGGCTGAGCCTAATGTTGATGATGAATTAATCAAGATGGCCTCCGAACTATGCCTTACGAGCCTGCCGACGCTGGTCAGCGATAACGGCAGCAACGATGATCATGCCCTTGGCGATTTCCTGATAATAAAAATCGATCCGCAGGAAGGTGAAACCTGATGTGATAACGCCGAGAATGAAGACGCCGATAACGGTCCCCGAAATCTTCCCTTTGCCGCCGAACAATGACGTTCCGCCAATGACGGCTGCGGAGATTGCATCCAGCTCGTACATGAAGCCCATGCCAGGCTGGCCCATTGTCGCTCGAGCACTCATGACGATACCGGCAAGACCGGCAAGGCCACCCGCAATCGAATATACAAGAACCTTATGGCGGTTTACTTTGATGCCGACTATTCGGGCCGCCTCTTCGTTGGAGCCGATCGCATACGTCCGGCGCCCATAAACCGTGTGCTTCAAAAGAACGTGGAAGAGCAGAGCAACGCCGAGAAAGATCAAGACTGGGTTAATTCCTTGACCAATCGCCGTATATTGCTCGGTCAGACCAAAGATTGGCTGACCTTCTGCATACAGCACGGCAAGCCCGCGAGCTGCAACAAGCATTCCCAATGTAGGAATGAACGGGGGAACACCAGTATAGGCGGTGATCGCTCCGTTGATACTTCCTGCCAGCAACCCAACCCCGATACCAGCCAATAGAGGAACAATAACGGGTAGGTCTACAATGCCGGGATAGAAGATGGAAAAACCGCCCGACGCTTGCGCAAAGCTCGCTGCCACCATGGCAGAGAGTGCCGCCACAGATCCGCCCGACAAGTCGATGCCAGAGGTAATGATGACCTGCGTTACACCAACAGCAATGATGCCGATGATAGATACCTGAAGAACAATGATAACGAGGCGCTTGGAGTTGGCCAGAAAGCTTTGCCCAATGAAAATCCAGCCAAGGATCTCAAAAAGCGCAGCAATTCCAACCAACACCATCAGAATGCTCGCCTCCTGAGGAAGCTTTCGGATTGCAGTAGTGTTCATCTACGTGCTCCCAATTAAATGTAGCTGGCGTTTTCATGCACGCCAGTTTTCACACCTGTAATGAGGGAGACAATTTCGTTGCCATCCGTTTTGTCTGCGTCTACGACACCAACAATTTCACCGCGCCGGAACACAAAAATCCGGTCTACAAGGTTAAACACCTGACGTAGGTTATGGCTGATCAGGATCAGCGGAATGCCTTGCTTCTTTAAGCGACGAATGATGTTCTCCACCTGCGTGGTTTCCTGAACCCCAAGCGCTGCGGTTGGCTCATCCATGATGATGAGTTTGGAGGCAAAGGCTGCAGAGCGTGAGATAGCAACGCACTGGCGCTGACCACCGGACATGTTACCGATTGCGTTGCGCAAATTAGGGATTTTTACAGCAGTCTTCTCAAGCCCCTCTTTGGCTTTCGCCAGCATTTTCTTTTCATTCAGAAAACTGAAAGGCCCGAGATTGAAATAGACTTCTTCACGTCCAAGGAAGATGTTGGCTGGAACATCCAGATCATTGGCGAGTGCCAGATTCTGAAATACAGCTTCAATACCTGCTTCCCGAGCATCGAGAGGACTATTGAAGCTGACCTCTTTTCCGTCGAAAAACATCTGACCAGAAGAGGGTTGCTCAACGCCAGTGATCTGGCGAACAAAGGTGGACTTCCCTGCCCCGTTATCACCAACGATTGCGATGTGTTCGCCTTCACGGAGCTCAAAGTCTGCACCTTTCAGAGCTTGCACTCCACCATAGTTTTTGCAAAGACCTTGCGTTCGTAGGACGATCTTTCTCGCATCATTCATTGTTCTTTTCCTCATCAGGGCTGAGATAAAATCGGCCAAACCGACATCACGGCCAATAGAATATGAGTTGCAAAGCGAGCAGCGCTCCGCGCAGATACACGGAGCGCCCTTACTGAAAGCCTGTTATTGGCTCATGTAGGATTTGAGATTGTCCTGAGTGACCAGCTCGAACGGAATATTGATCCAGTTTGGCAGAGCTTCGCCGTTCATAGCTTTCACAGCAGCATCAACAGAGCCAGTTGCCTGCCCCTTCGCATTCTGGAAAACGGTGACATCCAGCTCATTCTTACCCAAAGAAGCAAGAGCGTCATCTGTTGCATCAACACCAGCAACCAGCACATCATCCATATTCACGCCAGCAGCTTTGAGAGCCTGCACCGCGCCAAGAGCCATCTCGTCGTTGTTGGCAAATACGATATCGAATTCGAGACCAGAGCTGAGCCAGTTCGAAACAACATTGTTTGCTTCTGTGCGCTGCCATTTGGCTTCTTGTTCCGCAACAAGCTCGATACCGTTACACATGGAAAGCTTCAGGACTTCGCGTACGTCTTCAGAGCGGGTAACGGCAGCTTCGTTTGAAAGAATCCCCATCAACATGACCGCCTTACCAGTGCCAGCTGCCTGCTTACACACTTCAAAAGCTTCCAACGTGCCGGACCAGGTTTCATCAGACCCCACAAAGGCAGCCTTTTCACCCAGCGCATCCAGATCTGCAGGGCGACGATTCACGTAGATCAGCGGAATGTCTGCTGCTTCTGCCATTTTGGTGATTTGAGGGGTCGCTGCCGCACTTACCGGCGCTACGATGATTGCAGCAACGTCAGAGGCAATAAAGTTCTGAATTTGGCTCAACTGCATGCCTACATCTTCTCGGGCATCTTCGATCTGAATTGAATGCCCGAGTTCTTCCGCACGACTTTTGGCAGCTTCTCGAAGAGCTGTCTGGAAATTATCATCAAAATTTGGACTTGAAAAACCGATAGTGTCGGCGTTTACGGCTGTTGCCATCATCGTGAACGCAGCGACTGCTGCCAGTAAACCAGTTTGTTTCATAGTTTCCTCCCATTTGCTTTAGCAACCGATTGCAAGATTTAATGAAGCGAATTTGAGAGCTATTTCAACACTAAAACCCAAACAAACACTAATATCACTAAATCTATTCTGTCGATCACTACGGGATTAAACTAACCCAACAATTACCAATATTGCAACCGCTTGCATTAAATTTACTGTTTTGATGATATGAGGTAGCCGTTCACGGCTTCAAACAAAGAGATCAACATCAGCTCGGAAGACAGCAAAACAGCCACGATGCGTACATCAAGCAGGCAACACCGTAATTGAATGGCAAGAAAGGACGCTCACACCGATTGGTTGAACGTGCACGTACGAGAAGACGGCCTGTTTGTTTTTGACCGCTCCAGTTACACTGCATTTGAACCCTCACCATGACATAAGTTCGTAGTGAGGGGTGTTCTGATGATCACAATCTCAAAGGGTGCCTTGTCGCCACCCAGTTAATCATTGAACAGCCAGATGGGGAGCGAGGCAGTCGTCAATGCGACTAAAACCATCATTCGCCCCTCCCTAAAAAAACTGCCGATCCTTAGATAGCGCTGACTATTATGAAATTGACCTTTAAGGCAGACGGCGGGCACTTTGCTTTTGCAGTTCCTTCGTGAAAACGTCCGCGGCCATCCCTTCATTCAACGCGCGTTTCAATAGCATTTGTTGAGTTTCAGGAGCTAACCCGCCGACTGGTGGGTCCAAATCCAGATTGGTTGGGAACGAGTACCCTTCTCCGCAGGATGCTATTGCCGCGTCAAGATGTTTGCCTGATAGCACCCCTTGCTCAGTCAGATGCTTCAGGGCCGGAAAAACCTTAGAACACATAGCACTACGATCAACACTTTCCATTGCGCGGCCAAACGCAGATGAGACCTGAAGCAAGTTCACCATACGGTGAATATCTGTCGTCGTGTTTGCACCAGCTGCATGGAACAATGCAGGATTGAAGAAAACCGCATCTCCCTTTTCGAGTGGAAGCTGCACATAGTTAGCCTCGAAATACTCCCGGAAATCGTCTCGCCTCCACGCCACATAACCTGGCAGGTATTTTTGTGAAAACGGCAGCAACTTTGTAGGTCCGCTTTCAAGGGGCATATCGCAGTGAGCAATCGCGCCCTGCAAGGTCATGTAGGGGGACAGATGATGGACATGAGCCGGATAATCCTCGCAGACCTCGGCAGTCTGAAAGCCCAGATGATAATCTCTGTGCGCTTGCTGTGCAGCCCCTCCTGGATGGACCAGATTAACCTGTGTCGTCATCTGATAATTCGGCCCCAGCCAGCTCTCACAGACCGCGTCAATGAGCGGATTGGCAAAGTAACGAGCAAATACAGATGGATCTGCCAAGCATAGCTTCTGCAGGCTGTTCCAGATACGATCGTTCGCACCAGCTGCTGCAAAATGATCACCGCCACTACCGGAAGATCTCTCAGCAGAAATAATGCTCTCAAATATCTGCGTAGCTTCGTCTATCGCTGCGATATTTTCCGCTGCTCCCTTAATCACCAGAACACCAGCTGTATTTTGCATAACACTAGCCCACTCTGACAACAAGCTTCTGCGCTTGGATGTGTCTTCAAGCATATTTCGCAGGCTCGCTGCGCTGTAAATAGGGATATTGCTTTGCACATGGGTGGCGTTGGGAACTGTCTCAGCGGACAGCTCCTGTTCCACGAGTGCCTTGAACTCGTTTAAGTCACAGGCCGATTGCCTGTAAAATCCATCAATTTGTTTGCTACTGACCATCTTAGTCCCTCTCCTTGATGTATCAGGCCTTAAATAAGCAAAATGTTGAATTGCCAGCCATATGCATTTCCATCAAGAATCCATCAATGACGCATCGTTTCCCTGTTAAAGAAATCGCTCTTCAAGCTGGATTAAGTACAGCAACGGTTGACCGCGTACTTCACAGCCGCACAAACGTAAGTCTGCAGTCTGTCCGCAGAGTACAAAACGCGATTGCAGATTTGCACTTGCAGGAAAAGCAGCTGTCTGCACGCGGCAAGAAGCTCTTTATCGACTTTGTTGTCGAAGCTCCGGACCGCTTCTCCTCTGAAATACGGCGCGCTGTTGAAAGTGAAATTGGCAGATCAAACCCTGTCGTCATCCGGCCGCGTTTCATAATGCAAGAGCATATGCAAGAGGCTGAGGCCGTCAGTTACCTCAAACGCATTATGACTCACGGTAGTAATGGGGTTTGCCTGAAGCTGCGTGACACGCCAAAGCTTAGAGACATGATCAAAGCACTCACAGAAAGGAATATTCCTGTCCTCACGATGTTCACCGATATTCCGATCTCAGAACGACTGACATACGTTGGGATTGACAATGCAAAGGCGGGAAAGACTGCTGCTTACCTGATTTCTAAGACACTACATTCTGCTGGCGGAACTATATTGATGAGCCGCAGCCACGAGCATTTTAAAGGTGAAGAAACACGCGCAATCAGCTTTCGATCATGGCTCACACGTAATCGTCCAGACCTGAATTTTGTTGAAACCACAGGAGGTTCTGGAGTTGATCATAAAATTGAAAAAGACCTGGCCTCTATTCTTGAGAAAGAGCAGAACATATGTGCTGTGTACTCCATGGGCGGAGGAAACAGGGCAATTATTCAAATGCTTGAGCAGCATAAGATGTATCCAGACAGCTACATTGCACATGACCTTAATCAGGAAAACAAAGCATTGCTCAACGCGGGCAGAATTTCATTTGTACTCCATGACGAGATCACTCAGGATATCTCGGCTGCCTTTTTTCACATCAGTCGTGCAAACAACATAGCTTTGACGGAGCCTTCAACTCCCAATGGCTCCGAAGTTCATATAATCGCGCCTGAACTTTAAACGAGCTAAGCCCCCTCACCCACGCAACGCGCCTTTCCGAGCAAGCAGCCTGATATTGCGTGTCCCAGCAGCCTATTTGGTTGTCAGCTTATTGGACGCTTTTTAGCTCTGAAATGCCAAGAATGCGGCGGTTGGCTGCTTCATCTGTTCTTACATCTGCAAAGCCATCAAAGGCGCGCTCAGTGACGCGGATAATGTGGTCTTTTATGAACTGCGCCCCTTCTCTCGCCCCGTCCTCAGGATGCTTGAGGGCACATTCCCATTCCAGCACGGCCCATCCGTCAAAGTTGAGAGCGGCAAGCTTGGAGAAAATTGATTTGAAGTCCACCTGGCCATCACTCAGAGAGCGAAAACGGCCTGCGCGGTTCTCCCAGCTCTGATAGCCGGAGTAAACGCCTTGCCTGGGCGATGCATTAAACTCGGCATCCTTAACGTGGAACATTTTTATGCGGTCAGCATAGACGTCAATGAAGCCGAGATAGTCCAGTTGCTGCAGCACAAAGTGGCTTGGATCATACAAAATATTCGCGCGGGTGTGGCCTTTCACTTCAGCGAGGAACATCTCAAAGGTGACGCCGTCATGCAGATCCTCTCCCGGATGTATCTCATAGCACACGTCTACATTTGCTTTATCAAAGGCATTAAGGATTGGCATCCAGCGCTTACCAAGCTCTTCGAATGCAGTCTCAATGAGACCAGCCGGGCGCTGTGGCCACGGGTAAACATAGGGCCATGCTAACGCCCCCGAAAACGTGGCATGAGACGTGAGCCCCAGATTTTGCGAGGCTTTAGCCGCCAGAAGCAATTGTGAGACTGCCCATTGCTGCCGCGCCTTAGGGTTGCCATGCACCTGAGGCGGCGCGAACCCGTCAAACATCACATCATAAGCGGGGTGAACTGCGATCAACTGGCCTTGCAGGTGGGTCGATAGTTCGGTGATTCCAACGCCATGATCAGCTAGTGTCCCCTTCAACTCATCGCAGTAAGTTTTGCTTGTGGCCGCCTTTTCAAGGTCAATCAAACGCTCATCCCAACTGGGAATCTGCAGGCCTTTATATCCCAAATCAGCGGCCCATTTGGCTATTGACCCAAGCGTGTTAAATGGGGCTGCATCTCCGACAAACTGCGCTAGAAAAAGCGCGGGACCTTTGAGCGTTTTCATCACATAATCTCCCAATATTCCAATGGCTTGTATGGATTAAATATGAGTGCCTTGTGGCGTTTGGCTACTACAAGGCGCGCTGTTTTTCGCTAACAGGCGCTGTGCTTCGCCTTTCAATCAACTCCACTGGCAGAACTGCTCGGCGTGCAGCAGCTTCGCTCTCGGCACGGTTTTCGACTTCTCCGGCAATGCGGCGTAGCAGCTTACCGGCGGCTTCCTGCCCAATGCGGAATCTGGGCTGGCGGATCGTTGTCAAAGACGGGATGAAACGTTCGGCAATTGCGATATCGTCAAAGCCTATGACGGAGACATCTGTGGGGACGGAAAACCCAAGCCGGTCAAGCTCTGATATGAACCCAAAAGCGATCTCGTCACTCATGCAAAACATAGCAGTCGGGCGCTCGTCCAGTGCGCACCATCTGTGTGCGGCCTGTACGCCTGCATCTAGCGAAAAGTCACCGTCAATCAGCCACTCTTCGCGAAGTGGCAGAGAATATTCTGAAATAGCAGCTTCAAAGCCTTCCTGTCGGGCGGCTGTAAGCCTGTTTTCTGAAGGGCCTCGCACCAAACCGATAGCGTTGTGGCCGAGTGTGTGTAAATGGCTCACGGCCAACTGAGAGCCTTGGTGGTTATCAACCCGCACCGATCCGAAACGTGGGTCTGTGCCCCACTCACAGCAGTACACGACGGGTGGTAATTCTGAAGATACGGAACCGTCATTTAGGTTCGTGAGATCCAATGTGCCGTCAAGCACCAGCAAACCATCTGCCTGATTCATCGAGAGGTAGTCATAGGCCTGTTCACGCTTAAAACTGGTTTGAAGTATGTCCACGACCAGCAGGCTTAAGCCCTCTTTGGCGAGCACACTTTCAATGCCGGAAAGTATTGAAGAAAAAAACGGATTTCCCAGATTAGGAACAAGAGCAACGACCGCTCCTGCCTCCTTTTTCCTCAAATTTCGAGCAGTTTGATTGATACGATAACCGGTGACACGAACAGCAGCCATCACCTTTTCTCGAGTTGCTGTATTCACCTTCGCAGGCTTGCTAAGAGCTCTACTTACCGTGGCTGTAGAAACACCTGCAACAATGGCAACATCCTGTACTGTAACAACTTTTGAAGTCATACGTTGACCGATACTATTTATGGACAGTTACTGGCCAATAATTACTGTTGACTCAGCGTATTTTCACTGACTACGATATATATGTAATCGATTGCAGTCAAAATAAAACTATCATAAAGCTACTGTGATTGACGTAATGATCAGGTTGGGAGGCCTGATCATCATTCGAATTATTGGGAGGGTAATTCAATGCTTAAGGTCAAAGGATTTTTAACCGCAGCAACTATGCTCGCCGGTGCTTCTTCTGCTTATGCTGCTGATTTGGAAGTGACACATTGGTGGACTTCTGGTGGGGAAGCCGCTGCTGTGAAAGTGTTTGCTGATGCAGTCACAGGTGCCGGGCATAATTGGGTAGACAGCGCGATTGCAGGGGGCAGCAATGCTCGTCCGATCATCATAAGCCGTATTTCTGGTGGTGATCCAATGGGGGCGACCCAGCTTAACACAGGGCGTGATGCGGAAGACCTGATCAAAGCAGGCCTGATGACAGATCTTACTGAGATAGCCGAGAAAGAAGGTTGGGCTGATTTCATTCGCCCAGCAAAACTGCTTGAGAGCTGTACTTACGAAGGTCGCGTCTACTGCGTGCCGGTCAACATTCATTCATTCCAGTGGATGTGGTTGAACCGTGGCGTTTATGAAAACAATAACTTAGCTGTTCCGACCAATTGGGAAGAGTTTATTGAGACCGCCCCCAAACTGAAAGAAGCAGGGGTTACACCTTTGGCCGTTGGTGGTGAGGCCTGGCAGCTCACCGGCATGGCTAATGTCTTTCAGGTTGCACTAGGTAGCGTTGACCTTTACCGGCAAATTAAAGAGCAAAAGAGCGTTGAGGCGGCGGGCAGCCCTGAAATGCGAAAGGTCTTTGAAGCTGTTGCTGCCGCACGTGGATTAGTGGACAGTGGCTATGTTGGCCGTGCATGGAACGATGCAACAAACATGGTCATCACTGGTAAAGCTGGCGCGCAAATCATGGGTGACTGGGCTCAAGGAGAGTTTTCTTTGGCCGGGCAAACAGCTGGCAATGAGTATGATTGTCTGCCGGGTCTGGGCGCTAATCCTGTTCTTGATACCGGTGGGGACTCATTCTTCTTCCCGAAACCGAACGGAGACCAGCCTGAGATCGTTGCAGCTCAGTTGGAAATGGCTTCCTTGCTGGTTTCCAAGCAGGTTCAGGTCGATTTCAACCTTCGAAAAGGTTCCCTTCCAATCCGTGGCGACATCAATCTTGATGATGCAAATGCTTGCATGAAGAAGGGTATCTCCATTCTGGCAAATCCGGAAAATATTTTGCCCGGATCTGAGCAGGCTTTTTCTTCTGACACACAAGGTCAAATTGAAGATTTGTGGGTGGAGTTCTTCAGCTCGCCGGAAATGAGTGTCGATGAAGCGCAAACTCGCTTTGTCGAAATCATTGAGTATGCCGATTAATGGCACCTCTCCTTTAAAAACAGTTGGAGGGTCGGTCTTCAGGATCGGCCCACCTGACTTGCGTCGGAGATGTGTGAATGTCCATCGCCAAACGGCCAAACCCTTTATTTCGAAACCTTAATGCCAAGATTGCTGCATTGCCGATGATTGCCACAACACTTGTGGTTTTCCTTGGCTGCTCGATCTGGACAGTCATCTATTCCTTTTCCAAGTCCCGTGCCCTGCCAGTCAACGAGTTTGTCGGATTTGCACAATATGAGCGATTGTTCCGTACCTCTCGCTGGTTGATCTCGCTGGAAAACATCGTGATTTACGGAGTTCTTTCGCTTCTGATCTCATTTGTCATCGGGTTTATTCTCGCTGCTCTGATCGACCAGAAAATACGTTTTGAAGATACATTTCGGACGATCTACCTCTATCCCTTTGCTCTCTCATTCATTGTTACCGGCATTGTCTGGCAGTGGATTTTGAACCCAAGTCTGGGCATTCAGGAGACTGTACGATCCTGGGGTTTTGAAAACTTCACCTTTGACCTGATCGCCAACCGGGGCACGGTGCTTTATGCCTTGCTGATTGCTGGCATCTGGCAAGGAACTGGCTTCGTCATGGTGTTGATGTTGGCTGGTATTCGCGGCGTTGACCGGGAGATCTGGAACGCTGCAAGAATTGATGGAATCCCGGTTTGGAAGACATACCTGTTTGTGATCGTTCCCATGATGCGCGGTGTTATGGTCACCACTCTTGTAATTGTCGCAGCTGGCATCGTTAAGCTTTACGATCTCGTCGTTGCGATGACACAGGGTGGTCCAGGCATCGCATCAGAGGTGCCCGCCAAATACGTTTATGATTTCATGTTCGCCAGAGCCAATGTTGGGCAAGCACTCGCTGCCTCTACAGTTATGCTCACAACCGTCCTCATCATCTTGATTCCGTGGATTTATCTCGAATACGGCAAGAAGAAAGCACAGAGGTAGAGGGGCTGATATGACTGTTGAATCCTACGAAATTACTCGAGCAAAGCCCAGTAAGAGCTCCGCAAAGGAACCATCCGGCGCCAAACCACTTCGCCGCATCAACCCAACACGAATAATGCTCTACTCGGTTCTGTTGGTAGCCGCTGTATATTACTTGCTACCACTCTATGTGATGATGATGACAAGCCTTAAAGGCCTTCCAGAAATACGTCTTGGCAACATCTTTGCTCCGCCAATGGAAGTTACATTTGCTCCCTGGGCTAAGGCTTGGGATACCGCCTGCACGGGTCTATATTGTGAAGGGCTGAAAGTTGGATTCTGGAATTCCGTAAGGATCACCATCCCAAGCGTTATTATGTCCATCACCATTGCCTCTGTGAATGGTTACGCCCTTTCCAATTGGAAATTTAAGGGCTCTGAAGTGTTCTTTACCATTCTCATCTTCGGTAGTTTTATTCCTTACCAAGTGATGCTTTATCCGCTTGTGATTGTTACCCGAGAGCTGGGCATATTCGGGTCTCTTCAAGGCGTGATCTTCATTCACACCATCTTTGGAATGCCAATTCTGACACTCTTGTTCCGCAACTACTTCGCAGCTTTACCTGAGGAGTTGTTTAAAGCTGCTCGTGTGGATGGCGCTGGGTTCTGGGGCATCTTCCTGAAGGTGTTGGTGCCAATGTCTGCTCCGATCTTTGTCGTTGCGGTGATTTTGCAAGTCACTGGAATCTGGAATGATTTCCTATTTGGTGTCATCTTTGCGGGGGTCAAAAACTTCCCCATGACTGTTCAGCTCAACAACATCGTCAACACCACACAAGGTGTGAAGGAATACAACGTCAACATGGCTGCAACCTTGCTGACAGGCGCAGTGCCATTGGCTGTTTATTTCTTCTCTGGGCGCTTTTTTGTGCGCGGCGTCGCCGCCGGTGCTGTGAAAGGATAATACAGTGAACTCAATCAGCATTCGCGATCTGTCGCTAAAATTTGGTGAAGCTACCGTTCTCGATCAACTCAACTTGGATGTCGCTGAAGGAGAGTTCCTTGTTCTGCTGGGTGCATCAGGATGCGGGAAATCTACCCTGCTGAATTGCATTGCAGGATTGCTGGATCTCTCCGAAGGCCAAATCATCATAAACGGCACAAACGTTACATGGGCTGAGCCGAAAGACAGAGGCATCGGCATGGTGTTTCAATCCTATGCGCTCTACCCGCAAATGACGGTGCGTGGAAACCTGACGTTTGGCTTGAAGAATGCCAAGGTGCCTCGTGAGGATATCGAGCACCGGGTAAACCGCGCAGCCCAAATGCTCCAGATCGAGCCCTTGCTAAACCGCAAGCCGGGGCAACTTTCCGGCGGTCAACGCCAACGTGTTGCCATTGGGCGCGCTCTTGTTCGTGATGTGGATGTCTTTTTGTTTGACGAGCCTCTTTCCAATCTGGACGCGAAGCTGCGTGCGGAGTTGCGTGTGGAGCTGAAGCGTTTGCATCAAAAACTACGCAACACCATGATTTATGTAACGCATGATCAGGTGGAAGCGATGACACTAGCAGACCGCATTGCGATTATGCGCGACGGTGTCATTCAACAGCTCGCAGACCCGTTTACCATCTACAATCAACCGGTAAACAAGTACGTGGCGAGCTTTATCGGCTCCCCGGCCATGAACTTCCTTGATGGTGCATATGGCATTGATGAACAGCCTAGTTTCACATCAAATAACCTGGATATTGCGCTAGGCCGCTACAACTTCAAAACCAGAGCAGAAGACAACAGACCAATTTATCTTGGCATCCGTCCAGAGCATGTTCACGTGGGGAATGCAGCTCAGGAGCAACCATTTAACTCCGACATATCAGTCGAAGTTGTGGAGCCAATGGGATCAGATACGCTGGTGTGGACCTCGCTGGACAATCAACCCTTCCATTTCCGTATGGACGGACAAGCCACTGTCAATGTGGGCGACCGCCTGCCTATCGGCTTTGACCCGGTTAAAGCCTCTTTGTTTGACAAGACATCTGAATTACGTCTCTAAACGCAGGAAATTGATCACAATGGATTTTTCCCTTCAGCTTTATAGTGCACGCAATGCTCAGCCATTGACTGAGGTTTTGAGCGGTCTGGCCAAGATGGGCTACACCCAAGTAGAAGGCTTTGGCGGGGTCTATGAAGATCCCGATGCTTTGCGACAGATGCTGGATGCCAACGGCCTTTCCATGCCCTCCGGCCATTTTGGAATTGATGAACTAGAAGCAGATACAGCACGCTATATTGAACTGGCAAAATATCTTGGAATAACGCGCATTTTCGCGCCTTTCCTCGCCCCATCAGAACGCCCTCAAACTGAAGCTGACTGGATCTCATTTGCTCACCGCCTCGCGCAGGTCGGCACAAAAGTGCAGGCTGCAGGCCTGAGCTTTGGGTGGCACAATCATGATTTTGAATTCCAATGTGAGTACAACGGGCGTACACCTATGGAAATCATCCTCACTGAAGCGCCAGAGATCGATTGGGAAGCCGACATTGCGTGGATCATCCGAGGTGGTCACGATCCGATTTCATGGATTGAGCGCTATGGCAGCCGCATTACAGCTGTTCATGTCAAAGACATTGCTGCCACTGGCGAATGTGCCGATGAAGATGGCTGGGCAGACGTTGGTTTCGGCACTGTACAGTGGGGCCAAATCCTCTCAGTCTTACAAGAGAAAAGCCGTGCTTGTGTTTATGTCATGGAACACGACAACCCGAGTGACTTTGCCCGCTTTGCGCAACGCTCTTTGAACTCACTCAAAATGCTGGAAGGTGTTTGATGTTAGAAAAGCTTGGTATTGGCATTATCGGGTGCGGTAATATATCGGAAACCTACCTTACGCTTGGCCCTCTGTTTCATGGGTTGGACCTGAAGGCAGTGGCAG
Source organism: Pseudovibrio sp. Ad26 (assembly GCF_001623285.1). Lineage (NCBI taxonomy): Bacteria > Pseudomonadati > Pseudomonadota > Alphaproteobacteria > Hyphomicrobiales > Stappiaceae > Pseudovibrio > Pseudovibrio sp. Ad26. The sequence goes on along the minus strand of NZ_LMCE01000034.1, from coordinate 6,162 downwards.
ACATCAATATGGATGCCGCACATGCCAGAGCGGCCGAATTCGGAGTGTTGGCCTATACCGTTGAGGAGCTATTGGCAGCAGACGATATCGATATAGTCGTCAATCTTACTAATCCAGCAGCACATTACGACATAAGTCGCCGCATCCTCGAAGCTGGCAAGCACGTTTACTCAGAAAAACCGTTTGTTCTTTCTTTGAAAGAGGGGCAAGCCCTGCTTGAACTTGCTGAGCAAAAAGGGCTTCGTATTGGCTCTGCGCCAGATACATTTCTTGGCGGATCTCATCAGCAATGCCGTAGCCTGATCGATAGTGGAGCGATTGGTAAAGTTGGGAGCGGAACATGTCATGTCATGAGCCGTGGTATGGAGCATTGGCACCCGAATCCTGCATTCTTCTTCAAAGATGGTGGTGGGCCAATTCTTGATCTGGGTCCGTATTACCTCACGAACCTTGTACAGTTGCTTGGGCCTGTAAAAGCCGTTTCAGCTTTAACGTCTATTCCGTCTCCAAAACGAACAGTCACCTCTGAACAGCGTTATGGAGAGACAATTTCCGTTGAAACAGAGACCACTGTTCATGCCCTGCTCGAGTTCCATAGTGGTGCTGTGATTACTTTTGGAGCCAGTTGGGATGTGAAGGATCATAGCCATAACCACATGGAGCTATACGGCGAAACTGGCACACTGTATGGGCCTGATCCAAACTTCTTTGGTGGAGAGGTACGCATTGCAGATGAAAATGAAGTACCGGTAGATCTACCAGCTTGGCAGCATCCGTTTGGAGAACCCAACCAGCAACACGATAGTATGGGCGCCTTGGCAAATTACCGAGCTGCTGGCCTCTCTGATATGGCAATGGGTATTTTGGAAGGCCGCGCACATCGCTGCAACCACGCCCTTGCGCTCCATGTTGCAGACGTCATGTTCTCCATTCTAACCTCTGGCCGCGAGCGAAAGTTCGTGGAATTAGAAACTACCTGCACCCGCCCCGATGCGCTTTTGAAAGAAGATGCGGCTCAGATTTTGCTGATCTCATCACAAGACTTGGTTGCTGATTGAGTTTTGTGCTTGCTGCCCTCAAATCACTTATCCCCTATGCGGATTGCAAAGGGATTCAGCGCTCAAATCTGAGGTGGGGGGATAGATTACTTCTATCCCCTTTCGCAGCTTGAGAGCTGAGCTGGATATTTGCCGGGGTTATCCTAGAGAGCACGGTCTATCGTTGCCGTGTTAGCAGAGTTACTTTCGCGCGCCATATAGACATAGCAACGCAAGCTCAGCGCTAGTAACGCAAACAAACGCACGTAGTAACGTAATACCGCCGCTGCCAGTCGCAACTCAGATGGTCAGCGCTGTTTTATGCGAGCCGACATCCGTCGTCTGTCCTTTGCATTGGTCGTGCAGGAGTTTGGCTTCACCATCAAGGAAATTTCAGCTCAGCTTGGTACTCTTCCATCGGGCCGTGCTCCAAACAAAGCCGACTGGCAACGGCTGAGCCAACAGTTCAAAGTTCATCTGAATGAGCGGATCGCCCGCATGGAGCGTTTGAGATCGCAGTTAGAAGGCTGTATGGGATGCGGCTGCCTGTCTCTCGACAAATGCGAACTCTACAACGCCGGCGACGCCGCCTCCAGCTACGGCCGCGACCCCCGCTTCGTCTATGGCGACAAGTCATTCAGAAATGGCAGCTAGGCTGCACTTATCCGTGTTTTGATGTTTTCAAAATCTGAACAACAAAAAACCCGCCATCTCATTGAGATAGCGGGTTTAATATTTGGTTGCGGGGGTAAGATTTGAACTTACGACCTTCAGGTTATGAGCCTCTAATTTAGTAAATCCTACTGTTATTATTTTTCAATAAGTTAGCTCACAAACAACTGATACCGCTTAGCAACTTTCACAGCACTTCAACGAAAAATACGACAACAAACGGCGCTATGTACAGCTTGAAATGCGTAGGGCGGTTGACGTAGTGTTGACGCAAAATTCTCAATTCCTGCTTCCAGAAATTAGCCATTATGGGCTGAACGATGCACCAAACACGGTATTTTCTTAGTTTGGAAAAATCAGGCGTTCTCCACTCTCATGTGGGTCGTGTCCAATACCCTCATAATTATCAGAGTGATGAAGGTACTTTTTCTTCAAAAGCTTCAGTTCATCATCTGACAAAGGTTCGCCCTTGTGTATTTTCTCATCAATGAATTTCAGTTCATCTGGAATATCAGTTAGCTCAGGAATAGGATTAGCTTCCTTAGAGCCTTCACCATCCTCATGATTTAGTGCGATAAAGGGAACCTCACTAGCAACAGCATAATCATGCATTTTATGCAAAGCGATACGGGAATATGCTCCGTCAACATACTCACGCTGTAATGTGGATTTGTGCGTAGAAAGCGAACTCGTTCCGATATCTTTTAATGTTGTAGTAGTTGTTGAAGTCTCCTCAATGATTTTACCAGTTTCGCCTTCAATGATGCATGTCTCTTCAGTTAAAGATTGTCCAATAGGGTAGCCATCGTGTCTATAAGATTTGTCCGTTGTTTTGGACGAGCACTTTTTAGCTAACTTTTCACCGATCCATCCCTCATCCAGCGCTTTTTTAGCAGCGTCAGGCTCAACCCCTAGATCTGCACCATATGCTTTTGAAACATACCCACCGCCAATATCAGAGTGCGCACCGAACATGCATTCTTCTAGGTGATTGCCTTCTATTTTAACTTCCGGGTTTTTACATGATACTGGGCTCGAGAGGATGGATTTCAGTCCGAAATTTTCTCTACGCTCATTGATTGCTGCGAGCTGCACAACTTTCTTTTGTGCAATACCAGAGGGTAAATGGGTTAAGACATCACCATTATCATCATTTTGGGCTGAGATGTCACCATCCAGCAAGTCGATAACTGATGGAACAGTATCAAATAAGCCAATGAATTGTATTTCCACAGGTATTTCCTCAAATATTGAGTATAATTCTCCGTTATGTTCCTTTCGTATACGTTTTTTACCCACCATGTTTCTAGCAGGAATTCTTGACATATTTACCGTGCCTGGGCCAATTTCCTTAAAGACCCAATGGTAGGGGCTGTAAATACCCTTAAAATTAATGACTAAATTAGAAAAATGTCTGGCAGCTGCTGCTCCACGTGAAAATCCAAATACATCTACTTCAATTCGAATGATATTGTAACCAGCATACGTAGATACAAAGTTAAATGCCTGCGATGCACCCTTTTCGCTTTTAGCAATTACTCCAGAATCCCCCGTTCCCAACCCTGCGCCATATTTACTGTCGGGTTCATTGTTTTCGGTCCCTATCCCTTCAACATAATAGTTTCCAAAAATATACCTTTCTTCATTAATATTTCTCTGTGAATGTTGTTGGGGATATAGATTATGCAACTTCCAAATATTTGTGAAGTCGCTCTTATAACTATCATCACCTTCCCAAAAATATAGAAAACTGTCTGAAATCTTTTTTGAGCGAACATTACTTTGATTGTTTCCAGTTCCGTCAAAGAAAACTCCAATCCGAAGTACAAAATCACAAACTTCGCAAGAAGAAACAGATTTATCAGGGAAATTATTACTCATAGATAACCTCAATCAATATACATAACTAACTGACATCATCGAAAAATATTTATTTACACAGAACAATAAAACAAATATCGTTATATATATAATCATAAAATACTTATGAATATTTTTTTTATTTACATTTGTTAAGTGTAAACAAGTTATAAGCATAATAAAAATTACAGCATTATAAATATCTGCTATCTCCTTTGTATAGTTGCTTATACTAGGAATTAAGCGTGAAATATTATTCAATAAAGGATTATATTCGATACCATCGTTATTAAATAAGACACCCCATGGCATGGCGCCGATAGTAACAAGAAGAAATATATTGTAAAAAGAAAAACTGGAAAAACTATTTCTACTCATTTACTATGCTTCCTGCTCTGATTAGACTTATTTGCCATAGTCCGAATAAAAGCATACATCTCATTTTGGCCTTCCAAACCTTTGGATCGCGCATTTTTTAGCTCACCTTTTACAAATTCTTTTACTTCTGCATAGCTCAAAAAATTAAAATTTTTACTATTTTTTTCTTCAATTAAAGATCGAACAACTTTCTCTGCATACAACTCCCATTGCATATCCTCAAACGCCTTCTCCTGAGCCTTGCGGATGAGGGTGATGTGGCTCTTGGGTCGTTCGTTGGTTTGTGTGGAGCTTTCTGTAATTGGTGTCATGGGTGTGAGTTGGCGGGTTTGCATGTTAAAACGGCCTACTTTGCAATGTTCACCTGCAGCAGGTCCTGCAAAGTGCCAAAGCTGATGGGCATTGCACAGGCTGGGCTCCTCACACCAATCCTCAACAATGAAGTCGGTGATCGGCCCAAAGAATGCCTGCGTTTCCATCGGGTTTGTAGAGAGCAACCAGACGCGCAGAACAGCTGGATCAAAAAACCGAAACCGCACCAACCGGCCATCACTTTCAAACTCAACGCGCAAGTAACGCCGGAAGTGCCGTCGCAGAAGCACTACATCCGTGGCTTCGTCCTCAGAGATATCTGGCGAAGCAACAAAGGCCCCACGCTCGACCTGCTGCTTCAGGCTTTCAGGGGGCGGGGTTCTGTAAAGCTCTTTGGCCTTCGACTTTGAGGCTAAAAAGTAAATCCCCCAGCCCTTGCCCCAACCTTCCTCAATCAACCAGTTGGTGAGATCACTGTCTTGTTCCAACCTCACTAGATAGGGAGCGGTCAGGGCCAGTTCTTGTGCCAGTTCTCCAGCAATCAGGCTGCACCAGTTGGTATTCTCGTCTCCCAGTAAACGGCCATAGATATCTTCACACCATTGTCCGTCGATAATCGCATAAGCGGCAATGTCATCGGTGACTTTGGCAAACAGGCTTGCCTTTACACTGTCCGCGATGAGCGTATCTGGCTCGACATCGATAGATAAAGCCGCCTGTGTCATGAGGCATCCTTAGCAAACGGACATTCCTCGGCGAACGGCTTGCGTGTCCCTGGAGGGGACGCAGCGCCGATGAATACATTGGCGCTTCCCGAGACATCAGCACCACCGCAATCTATGGGATCGCCAACACGGCCTGCTTGCTTGTTGTTGAAATTCACCGTGGGACTACCAGCCGCCAATGCTCTACCATGAGAGGGAGACGGGCATGGTGAACAGCCATGGGGCGCATAGGCGTCACCCTGCCTTACAGCAGGGCGATTATTGATGAAGATATTCGGACTTCCGGCAATGGCAGGTGTTGGCGGAAAGTGACAATCATGGCCAGAGCCAATGTCACCTAAACGAGCTGCGGGTTTTCCAGACATAGACCTCTCCTATTTCTCAAAGGAGCGGGCATAGCGCTCTGCATGGGGGCCTTGATAATCTTCTGGAGCAGATGGTTCAATGAATGGCACATCCTTGCCAGTCGCTGGGGCCCCTGCGCCGCAATTGACATTTACAACAGTGCCTTCAATCTTGATGCCACTTGCATCGATACGAATGAAATTGCCACCCACGTTGAGAGAGATAGCAGAGCCAGCACGAACAACCACCTGATCACCACCATCAACAAAGATGGTACCAGGTGCGGTGTAATGCTGATGTGCCAGGCTTTCCATGCGAATGTTACGGTTCACCTTGGTGGTATAGTTGCCCCCAACCAGCAGTGTTTTGTCATCAGCAATACTTTCATTGTCGGCGGCGTCAACCTGCGTGCGGCGAACAGCTTTCACATGAAGGTCTTTTACACCAGAGATGGTTTCTCTGTGTGAACCATCCACTTCAATATCTTTCGATCCGCCTATAGATTCCGACTGAGAGCCATCAATACGTTTGTGACGGTTAGCGCCCACCTTCCAAGTCTCATTGTCCTCAACAACCCCGTTGTGGAACTTCTGGGCGTGGAACCAGACTTCCTCTTGTCCGCCCTCATCTTCAAACCGCAGCTCATTGGACCCTGTCGCCTTGTGGCTGTCTGACTTCAAGACCATGCGAGTTTTAAAGTCGGGTAGCTTGTTCGGTGTGCGGTTGTTGTTGTGATAGGTGCGCCCTGTGATGATTGGCTGGTCTGGGTCGCCTTCGAGGAAGTCTACGATGACCTCGTGGCCAATGCGGGGGATGGCGATGTGGCCCCAGCT
>NZ_LMCE01000033.1:0-543 GCF_001623285.1 Pseudovibrio sp. Ad26 | reverse complement strand
CTTGTACACCTTGGATCGTCTTGGTAGCCATTACCCATTGCTTGATTTACATCCAAACGGCATTAGGTATCTATCAAACAACGATCAATTGGTCTACGATTTTATATATTATCATTCTAATCGTTATTATCAGCTACAATCTAATCGATCACATCTTAAATACCGACAAAGATCGGAGACAAGTAGATTTCTTAAAAATCAAAAATGATTTGTTGGAGCAACATTATGAGCAGCTTCGACAGCATATCCAAGAAGTAAATACACTTCGCCTGGAATTTGTCCAAGAGATGGAGAATCTGCAAGATTTAATGCATACGGACCAAACAAAAGCTAAAAACTATGTGGAAAAGATATTAGAAGAAGCAAAAAATTTCGAAATGCTGTGTTCTTTTTGCAACCACCAGGTGACAAATCTTATCTTAGCGCGTTACCAGAAGTTAGCTGCCAAACGGAATATTCAGATAACCTTCCAAGCAGATCTTCCCGAAGAACTTCCTATCAACGATGACGATCTGGCTCAACTTTTGATCCACGCTTTAGAGC
>NZ_LMCE01000032.1:0-511 GCF_001623285.1 Pseudovibrio sp. Ad26 | reverse complement strand
GATAGGTCCGGCTGCTCTGAAGGCGGTGTATGACATGGCCCGCAAGGGTGCCCGTGATGAAATTCAGACACAGATGCGTGATGGTGGCCTGTTCTCCGGAGGTGGACGATGAAGACCTTCCGCTGGAAAGTGAAACCCGGTATGGATGTGGCTTCGGTCCCTTCTGTAAGAAAGGTGCGCTTTGGTGATGGCTATTCTCAGCGAGCGCCTGCCGGGCTGAATGCCAACCTGAAAACGTACAGCGTGACGCTTTCTGTCCCCCGTGAGGAGGCCACGGTACTGGAGTCGTTTCTGGAAGAGCACGGGGGCTGGAAATCCTTTCTGTGGACGCCGCCTTATGAGTGGCGGCAGATAAAGGTGACCTGCGCAAAATGGTCGTCGCGGGTCAGTATGCTGCGTGTTGAGTTCAGCGCAGAGTTTGAACAGGTGGTGAACTGATGCAGGATATCCGGCAGGAAACACTGAATGAATGCACCCGTGCGGAGCAGTCGGCCAGCGTGGTGCTCTGGGA
>NZ_LMCE01000031.1:0-2060 GCF_001623285.1 Pseudovibrio sp. Ad26 | reverse complement strand
CGAAGCGTCTTTTCATCTTCTGCCGTAAACATTGCTCGCAGCACGCGGCCGTTGTAGCCGTAAAAATGCAAAAGGTTCTCACCAATCGCCTGACCCTCGCGGTCGCAATCAGTGGCAATGATAACTTGATCAGCACTGCTTAAAGCACGCTTGATTTTATCAAGGCGCTCACCCTTACCACTGGTTCTGTCAGCAACCAACCCATACCGGCCACCTTGCGGGCGCAGCAGCTCTGAAGACCAGGCTTTCCAATCCGGATTAGCCTCATCAGGAGATTGAAGACGCAGCAAATGTCCTTGTGCCGCCAGCACCTCTCCATATCGAGATCCAACGGCCTTCATGACATTGCGGGCTTGCGAGGGTTTTTCTGTAATGACGATTGATTTCATGGTGCCCCATGCAACTAAAATGGTTCATTTTGCGCGTGCTCGAAAAGGTGATTTCTTGAAAGTCTTCAGAGCGGAGGAGGCAACCCCAGTCCAAATTTCAATCATCCAGATTCTACTTGAACAGTCCGGAGCTGCAAGCACAATTCGACCAGGACGGTCGCAGGCTCAAGCTTTTGGCTCTGACTGTAAGACTGACACACGAGCCCGCCAGATGGAGCGGACGGTTTCAGGTCTTCTTTAACCTGCCATCACAATCAATTCTTGAACAAGAGGTTAAGGTGGTGGGCCTATACGGGGTGTGACTACGGGATCGGCACGGCGGCAACGCTGCGCTACGCCTTGTTGCTCACCCTTCGCCCCACGCTTTGCCGCTGCGCGCTACTTAAAACACGCCTGCGGCCTGTTTTAATAGGCTTGCAATTGGGTGCTATGCACCCGCTTTGAGAATAGAAACGGGAGAAGTGGCTATCCTTGCCGGGTGACCAGATCGGGTTGAAGGTTGAGGGCAGGAGGGAAGGTCGCGGATCTCAACTTGAAGAGGGTGTATGTGGCTGAGTGAGAAATGACACCCTAAGCGATTTCGGGAGCTATTCTTTTTGTCAGACATAATCGACCCTTAGAACAGTGTTTGGGCTCGTTGCACTTGAAAGCAAAAAGCATTGAGTGCGTCCAACAAAAGTACGCAAACCACCACAGAACATTGAGGCGGGACCGCGAGGCAGATCAGAGAGGGAAGAAAAATGAGAAGGCCTATAAAATAGCAAAGAAGGATCGAGGCAAAGTCTCTGAAAATTTAGGGCAGGGGTTTTTACTTCAGATCTCAAATGGGGGCACAAACAATGAAAGCCCAGGTGATCTTCAGGCCATGAAATGAGCAAGGAAAGTGAAAGATCTCGCGGAAGGGAAGATTTTAAAAACAGATTTTAAAGCGGGTAGCGAACTTAAGAGGTTCTAAGATCTGGAGTTGGCTCAGGAGTTCACAAGTTGGTTGCAATGTAAGCTGCAGAAAAATAACGAACAAGGTTTTGAGTGCTGGTTGTAAGATGACTATCTGATGTATCTAACTGATAATAATGGTGAAATATAAGAGACTTCATAGTCTCATTGTTTTGAAAATGAAAAGATGGGCCAATCGTATCTGAAGTTCGATCTGAAACGAGATCTCGAAACTTACCAGTTGCATAGCGCGGGCTCAGGTGAACTGATGTGGCTTCCTCTGAATTCGAAATATATTAAGTATATCAACCTGTTAATGCGTATCTCTGAAAATATACATTTAGTGATGCTTGTGGCGTTTGAACAGCTTGTGAAGCTTGATTAGCGTTATTTTTCAAGTCTGTAAGTCGTGTTTTTGGAAGGCTGGTATGAGTTGCTGGACCGTAAGATGGGTGATCACGATGAGTAAGAGCTTCTGAATCTGACCTTTGCTGAAATAATATCTGATGGAATCTTGCGCCGTATTTTAGAGCATAAGAAACGATAGGGCAGGGGCACGTCTGCTGTGCAGACCGGGCCTGTCCACGCGCCTTTGGCGCTTACCAAGCCACACACCTCCACACTTAAGGTCTCATAATTTCCCCCTGCCGTCTCTAACGAGCCAGCAACGGCAAAACTCAACCTAAAGCGCTCCACTGTCTGTCTCGGCCATGCGGGGACTGTCCCTCGTGCAAA
>NZ_LMCE01000030.1:0-744 GCF_001623285.1 Pseudovibrio sp. Ad26 | reverse complement strand
TTGCAGCTATGATATGATGAAAGCAATCATCGAAGAAGCAGAGAGATTAGAAGCACCAGTAATCTTAGAAATTCATCCTGATGAAATCGCCTATTTAAGTGTTGAGTTTGTTGCGGCAGTAAGAGCCTATGCTTATACAAGTAAACTGCCGATCGTTATCCACTTGGATCATGGCGGTACGATAGAAGATGTCTTACGGGCGATTCGAAACGGCTATTCTTCCGTGATGATCGATGCGTCTTTGAAATCATTCGACGACAATGTACAGATTACGAAAAAAGTGGTTGCGTTAGCTCATGCGGTAAATGTCTCAGTGGAGGCTGAGCTTGGAACGATTGGGAATAATGGTTCTGCTGAAGGAGGTGCTGAAACAATCATTTATACAGATCCTGATCAAGCGAAGATTTTTGTGAAAGAAACAGGAATCGATACACTTGCTGTAGCAATTGGAACAGCGCATGGCTTGTATCCGAAAAACAGAACTCCAAAATTAAATATCGACTTACTGAAAGAATTGAACCAACAAATCGATCTTCCATTTGTTTTACATGGCGGTTCAGGTAATCCGGACGCAGAAGTCAGCGAAGCTGTAAAATACGGAGTTGCCAAAGTGAATTTGAGCTCAGATCTTAAAAGCGTCTTTTTCAATGCTTTGAGAGAAATATTGAGTGAAAATCCATCGATGTACGAGCCGAATGAAATTTATCCAGCAGCTAATAAAAAGGTACAAGAAGTAGTCAAACA
>NZ_LMCE01000029.1:0-649 GCF_001623285.1 Pseudovibrio sp. Ad26 | reverse complement strand
AAGGATATCTAAATGACCGCTCTTAAATGAACGCAATACGCTCATTCGTTTTTGTTGAGACAAATCGCCATGGATTCCTTCTGCACGGTAACCGCGTGCTTCTAATCCGCGTGCCAATTCGTCTACACGGCGTTTTGTACGTCCGAAGACGATTGTTAGTTCAGGTGTTTGAACATCAAACAAGCGAGTCATGATATCGAACTTTTCGTATTCTTTTGCGCGGACATAGTATTGATCGATCAAGTCAGCTGTCATTTCTTTCGCTTTGATCTTCACATGATGTGGATTTTTCATGAATTTAACGCCAATATTCTTGATAGCTGGCGGCATCGTTGCTGAGAAAAGTAATGTTTGTCTTTGATCAGGAACTTGTGAAATGATTTTTTCGATATCTTCCAAGAAGCCCATATTCAACATTTCATCTGCTTCATCCAAAACTAATGTTTGAACGGTTCCAAGTTTCAATGTGTGGCGGTTGATGTGGTCAAGCATACGTCCTGGTGTACCCACAACGATATGTGGACGATCTTTCAAGCCACGGATCTGTCGGCCAATATCTGCTCCGCCGTAAACGGCTTGTACACGTACTTTTTTGTCGCGCCCTAAACGATATAATTCTTCTTGTGTTTGGATAGCTAATTCACGTGTT
>NZ_LMCE01000028.1:0-548 GCF_001623285.1 Pseudovibrio sp. Ad26 | reverse complement strand
GATCATATTGTATCAGACGATAATCTTCTAGAATTTCTTTTTGTTTCTCAGTTAAATTTTTTTCTTGGATAATTTGACTATCCTCTGTAACAAAGACCTGTTTTCCATTAAAACGATTAGACAAGCTTTCTGTAGGATCAATTGTTAATGCAGGTAGATGATTAGATACTTCTGTCAACAACGCATAGTAAGGAGTTACTTTGATATTCGCATGCTCAAGAGCCATAGCACCAAAGTTATTAGGAGCAACAACTTCTTTATTTAACGTAGCTGCTTGTTCACGACTATACTTGTTGCTATAAATGAAATAATCTGTCTGGTGCTGTTCTAATCCATATTTTTTCGAATCATTCCCACTATAGATTGCGGGTAAATGGTCACCATAAAAAACAAAGGTAATCGGTTTATCGATTTTGTCGATTTCTTGGATGAATTTTTTTACTGCTGTATCGGTATAGTGAAGGCCTTGCATATAAGTTTGTAATTCTTTTCTTCTATTAGGAATGACAGCAGTTCCTTCAGCAGTGTAGTTCAATTCACTATAGTAA
>NZ_LMCE01000027.1:0-647 GCF_001623285.1 Pseudovibrio sp. Ad26 | reverse complement strand
GAACAAGGAAGAAAGACAGAAAGAAGAAAAAGACCCAACGGCGAAAACTCTCAGTTCTCGGTAAAAAACCGCTTGTCGGTTCTGCGATACGTAAAATGGCTTCTAACTGGCCACTTTTTTTGACTGGTAATGCGACATATAAAAGATCCCCATTCAAAGTAGTACTTTTGCGCAAAGCGCTACCTAGGTTCCCACCATTCAATACGGCTTTGATTTCGGGACGGGAGTTTCGCTGTTCATTCAATGTTTCATTGTTTGTGTCAAATAAGATCTTTCCAGTAGCATCCATTAAAGTAATCCGTTCGTTCGACTGATGGACGAATTCTTCCAAAGCAGTTTTGTTTTGCGCTGCTTGGAGGTTTTCGACATCTAATTGCCGGATCAGCAGTTGTGCTTTTTTTGTCAGGTAGCTTTCTTGCTGTTCCACGATCTGCTGTTGAAAATAATTGGAAATCAATTGCCAGCCACCAAAAAACAAACTAACTAAAAGAATAAGAAAGAAGAGACGTTCATAAATTTTTTTCCATTTCATCGTTTTGGTTCCTGAAACTTATAGCCAAATCCTCTAATAGTCACCAAGTACTTTGGATGTTTTGGATCTCGCTCGATTTTTTCTCGCAAATGACTAACGTGTACATCTACGATTC
>NZ_LMCE01000026.1:0-703 GCF_001623285.1 Pseudovibrio sp. Ad26 | reverse complement strand
GTTTTGCCTTCAATTCTATCATGAATATGGAAATCAATCATCGCAAACATCCAATGAATCCTTTTGTTAATGCAGGAGCGATTGCAACAACCTCGTTGATTGCCGGTAAAGATGCAGATGAAAAATTTGAGCGAATCTTGTCATTTATGAAAGAGATCTGTGATGATCCTAATATCACATTGAATGAAGAAATCTATCATTCTGAATCAAGAACAGGTGATATCAATCGCTCTCTTGCTTACTATATGAAAGGTAATCAAATGATCGAAGGAGACGTACCGGAGATACTCGATGCTTATTTCAGACAATGCTCCCTCAATGTCACCGCTACAGGAATAGCAAAATTAGCTGCTGTGCTGGCAAATAAAGGAATTGCTCCTTGGGATGGCAAACAAATCATTACTGAAGAAAGTGCTACAATCGTCAAATCAATTATGACAACTGCTGGTTTGTATGATGAATCAGGAGAGTTTTCCGTCCATGTTGGTGTACCTGCAAAAAGCGGTGTAGGCGGCGGGTTGATGGCAGCTGTGCCAAATCGTTACGGCATAGGTGTCTTCAGCCCGGCACTAGATCCATTTGGTAACAGCGCAGCTGGTATCCAATTGTTGAAAGATGTAGTCAAAGAACTAGACGCTGACATCTTTGAATAACCATTCTTGAAAGAGGCTGGGGTAAAAGTCCAAACGGCTCAAAGTTACCT
>NZ_LMCE01000025.1:0-62535 GCF_001623285.1 Pseudovibrio sp. Ad26 | reverse complement strand
CGCAGAACTCTTCAAAATCGCCGCTTGCGTTACCACGCGCAAGCCGCTTAACATCAACATGCAAACCGGGCCAAACACGCCGCTATTCAGAAGCTAATTCTGTCTAACTTCATTCGACGACGGACACGTTTGCGTCTTATCCGGTGTCCTCGAGTAACATATCCACGTTCTTTCAGTTTAAGCAGGTATCGATTGGCATCAAAAACAACAGTTTCAGCACTAAGACATTTCAAAAGATCAGCAGCATACCGAGCAAATCGTATGGCTTCAGGACTCCCCTCTTCTAACACACCATCGGTGCAGGGTAGCAGTTCTCGGCTCAAGCGAGCTCTTCCTCGTACTTGTTTATTGATCAAGCAAATACGATGTTTCGGACAGACAGTTACACCATAAATCTGCTGAACTCTATGCCAATATGTTACGCCGTATTTGCGTAAATCCTGCTCTGAGCAAATTGGACAATACTTCAATACGAGAGGAGCATGTTGTTTGAAGCTTGGCAGTTGACAGGCTCGCAACGCAGCAGCGCAATCTCCTTGAAGCATCGCATTTTTGATTAGCATCGCTCTGGACGGCAAAAAATAGGTAAATAGCGGCGCTAGGGTTTGAGTGTGCAGCAATTGCTCACTATTTTCACTAGCCCTTGAACTAAAGATACTCAGACCGGAAGTGATCAATGGATGGATGGATGCTCTTCTAGCCCCCCAGTACACTTCAAGGTAGTTTGTTAGCCGACTTCCACTCAAAGTAAAATGCCTAAGAATACGACTAAACAGTAGCTCATCTGGAAAGCAAGCTGGTAACTGCATATCCATCATTCCGCCCTCTGCATTGCAGGCTAATTATGAAGCAAAAAGGTTCAACTTCAGTTGGGAAAAGAGTTTCATTTTTCGATATGCAAGGGATCAGCCAGCTGATATTTTGATTAGAAGTAATACATAACAATCAAATCAACGCAGATAAGAAAATATAAATTTTTGCAATTCTGAAGGAAATTGCAGATATGGAACTATTACACAGTTTTTTATTTAGACATCAAACGAAAATAGGCATTCAAGATACATCGAATATTTTTGATCCAATGGGTAGGTGGCATCGCTATCCTTATGTATACCCTCAAACTCAACAAATTTTCTCCAAGTTCGAAGACGCCTTCTTATTGGATGTATTGGCTTACTCAAACCTTCTTGATAGGGGACACCCTCATTTTGAAACTCGTTTCCATAACTTCATTTACAATACGAAACACATTACCGCACTTAATGGGCTCCTCTATCGTGAGCAAGTAAGCCCACAAGCACTCACAGAGTTCACTCTCAGAAGAAAAATTACATACTGCAAGCAGTGCATACAAGCAGATTTAAAGCATAATGGCTTTGTAACTCTGCCAGCTAGTTGGCATTCATGTACTGAATGTCAGGTCCATAACATTCCACTTAGATATGCTATAGCTAATAGTAAAACAGAAGCAGCCAAATCATTGAGAGCTATTATGGCTGGAGATGATCCGAATAAGTATACGGAAGTTTCGAAAGATGATAGCTATAGCTTTCATAGCGATCGAGTATCTAATAACAATCGGCACCCGCTTTTGAGCTTTTGCCTCCTCTTCAAGTTCAATGCGTGGTTCCTCGATAACCATCATGTATTAAAGGGCGATTGGCGAGATGTATTTGGCTATAAAAAACATGAGTGGAAGTCTCATCAGGCTATAAAAGCGCAGTTCGGATATGAAACAACTGGCTCAAATGACTGGCTGATGTATACTGAAACATTGCTGAGCGATCTATTTGAAAATAACTACGACGCATTAAGCCCATTCTTTAAGAAGCACGCTCAAAAACTTGAAATCTTTAGCGGCGTAAGAGATCTAAAAAAATATTCGGATATTGTTTGGGTACCCAAGAAGTGTCCCTGCAAGTCTTGTAAATTTCTAGGCGTTGAGTATAGAGACCCTAGGCGACTTGAAAGAGAATACTTTGGGTTTACATGCACCCCTGAACTCGATGTATCGGGTAAAATTTCCGCTATTGAATATTGCGAGTAACGACAACATTACAAACTTTTTTATTCCAAACTCCTGCATCATTACAAACTATTTTATACCGTCACATTAGGCAAGCAAATTAAGATCGGAAAAATTACCTAAACATCCATAATCACAACCTGCCTAATAAAGACTACTGGCGCTGTTTTGCCTCGCGACAATTGCGCGCGTTTAGTAGGAGTAGGTAGAATAGCTCAAATATATCAAAATTTTAGAGAAGCTTGAATTTGGTGTTTGTATTTGGCTTGGTGGATTGAAAATTTGGTGTGACGCGGTACACTTTTGGGGCTTAATCAAGAAACAATAGTAAAGCCAACAAATGGCACTTATTCTTCATCTGCTGCAGCAAATGTGTGTGTATTTGGTGATCGTTTATATGGTCAGCAAAACGCCGCTGTTTAAGATTTTTACGGAAGACGCCCCTCGCCTGCCGCACAAGGTACTTATTTATCTGGTGTTCTCTGGCTTTTGCGTGATTGCCACAACATTCGGTGAACAGGTTGATGGGGCCATTGCTAACACCCGCGCTATGGGTGCAGTTCTGGGTGGCCTTTTGGGTGGCCCGGTTACGGGATTTCTGATTGGCTTGACGGGCGGTTTGCACCGCTACGGCTTTGGTGGGTTTACTGATCTGGCTTGTGCGATCTCGACCACCTCAGAAGGCCTGTTGGCCGGGATGACTGCATTCTATTTGCGCACGCATAACAAACGCGCACTGCTGTTTCGCCCGATGTTTGTGTTTGGCCTCACCTTTGTAGCGGAAGTGGTGCAGATGCTCATCATCCTGATTGTAGCCCGGCCATTTGATCAGGCTCTTGCGCTTGTCCAGCAAATTGCGCCCCCGATGTTATTCGTCAACTCACTGGGAGCTGCTTTCTTTATGAGCATTGTCCGCGATCAGAAGACGATGTTTGACAAACTATCATCAGCCTTCTCCAGTCAGGCACTAAAGATTGCAGAACGATGTGTCGGCGTACTTGCTAAGGGGCTAAATGAAGTCTCTGGAGGCAAGGTTGCCCAGATTGTTAAAGACGAGACGAATGTAGGTGCTGTCGCGATTACGGACCGCACCAAGCTGCTTGCTTTTATTGGGATTGGCTCGGATCACCACAAACCGGGGACAGAGATTTCCTCTCAACTGACTATTGATGCTATCGAGCAAAACAAGGTTATGTATGCAGACGGTGTTGAAGAGCCATATGGCTGTTCGCTGTCATCCTCCTGCAAGTTGGGTTCATGCCTCGTTATTCCGCTTCATAGCGACTCTCAGGTGATCGGCACAATCAAACTCTACGAGCAGAAGAACAAGCTGTTTTTGAATATCAACCGAACACTGGGCGAAGGCATTGCGAAGCTTCTCTCCAATCAGATCCTTTATGGAGAACTGGAAGAGAAACAGAGCCTTTTGACACGGGCTGAGTTGAAACTGCTGCAAGCGCAAGTGAACCCGCACTTTCTGTTCAACACGCTCAATACAATTGCCATCATTACAAAACGCGACGCGGAGAAGGCTCGGGAACTATTGCTGCAGCTCTCCAAATTTTTACGCATTAATCTGAAGCGCACCTCTGGCCTCGTCACTCTTGGTGAAGAACTTGACCATGTGGACGCCTATCTGGCGATTGAGAAAGCTCGTTTCCCGGACAAACTGGCTGTTGAGCTCGATGTTCCCGCTAAACTGCTATCCCTGAAAATTCCAGCATTTACGTTGCAGCCACTCATTGAGAACGCCATCAAGCATGGCATTTCGCAGAGCATAGACGGTGGATGCGTTAGAATCCGTGGGCTCTTGAGCAATGAGTATGTGGAACTTCAAGTGGAAGACGATGCCGGGCTTTATGTGCCACCACAGAACCGCGAAGGACTTGGAGTTTCACTGGTCGACAAACGCTTGAAGAAACAGTGGGGTGAGGAGTTTGGCCTGCACATTGAATGGGAAGAGGACGCTTTTACCCGGGTTTCAATCCTACTCCCTGCTCCTATGTTGGAGGCAGCCCAATGATTAGTTGTCTGATTGTTGATGATGAACCTTATGCTCGTGAGGAGTTGAAGGATTTGCTCACTGGAGCAGATGGTATCGAAGTACTTGGCGAGTGCAGTAATGCGATTGATGCCCTTGGGTTTATAAATAAGCACAAGCCTCAACTGGTGTTTCTGGACATTCAGATGCCGCGCATCTCTGGCATGGAAATGATTGGCATGCTGGACCCGGAAACTATGCCGCGCATTGTGTTTTCGACCGCTTATGACGAGTATGCCATTAAAGCCTTCGAGCATCATGCTTTTGATTATCTGCTCAAACCAATTGAAGAGGACCGGCTTGCCAAGACACTTGGCCGGGTCCGATCTGATCTGCGTCCGCAATTGATGGAAGAAATTACGCCTCAAGAGCTTCAGCACCTCCCCTGCTATCTTGGAAACAAGCTGAAGGTCGTTCCAGTGGCAACCGTTGAATATGTGTTTAGCGACTTGTCTGGAATCCATGTGGCGACTGCAGAGTCTTATGTCCACACACACCTCACCCTTAAAGTGCTGGAGCAAAGAACCGCATTGGCCCGTTGCCACCGCCAGTACCTCGTCTCACCGGATGCGATTTCGGAAATCGTGCTGCAAGAAACAGGTGCGGAAGTGGTGACGCACAACGGCACCAAGATCCCAGTTTCGCGTCGCTACCTGAAAAGCCTGAAGCAACATTTTGGATATTCATAAGTGCGTATATACACTTAGCCTTTGGGTCACTTCAAGTTTACGTGAAACTGTCGCGTCGCAATTAACCGCTTATTTGTTTTAATTGCCGCTCACCTTGCCTCAACTGCCGCTTAGCTGAAACTTCAGCGCCTTGCCCTTGAAACCGGTCTAATCGCTCCCAGAGATTTGTGGAGGAAGAAAGATGTCCTGGTTTCTCTTAAGTATTGGCCTGCTGTTCGGCGGCTATTTTATCTATGGCATGTTTGTCGAGAAGGTTTTCGGGATTAAGCCCGCACGCCAGACACCTGCCCATGCACATACAGACGGCGTCGATTATGTGCCTATGTCCACCAAGAAGGTCTATCTGGTTCAACTGCTGAACATTGCAGGTGTTGGACCGATTTTTGGACCGATCCTTGGAGCTTTGTATGGTCCAGCTGCGATGTTTTGGATCGTTTGTGGCTGCATCTTTGCAGGCGCGGTGCATGATTACTTCTCCGGCATGCTGTCCGTTCGCAACAAAGGGCAATCCGTCCCCAACCTTGCCGGTAAGTACCTTGGCAACGGTGCGAAGCACTTCATGAACATCTTTGCAATTGTTTTGCTTTTGCTCGTGGGCGTCGTGTTCGTGTCTGCTCCGGCAAGCCTGCTCGGCCGCCTGACTGGTGTTGATGTTACCATCTTCCTGGTTTGCATATTCGCATACTACCTGATCGCCACCATCGTTCCTGTCGACAAGATCATCGGGCGCTTCTACCCTTTCTTCGGCGCATTACTGGTGTTTATGTCTGTGGGCTTGACGGTCGCTTTGCTGCTGTCCAGCGAACACACCATGCTGCCAGGTGTTGAAGCTGGCGATTTCTTCCAGAACCTGAACCCGAATGACATGCCACTGTGGCCTGCTCTGTTCATCACTATTGCTTGTGGTGCGATCTCCGGCTTCCATGCCACACAGTCCCCCCTGATGGCCCGTTGCATGGAAAATGAGGAAAATGGTCGCTTCGTCTTTTACGGTGCGATGATTGGTGAAGGCGTTATCGCGATTATCTGGTGCGCAATTGCTCTGTCCTTCTTCGGCGGTGTTGAAGGCCTTGCAGAAGGCATGGGCGGCAATCCTGCGAACCTGGTTTATGAAGCATCCAACGGTCTTTTAGGCGCATTTGGTGGCTTCCTTGCGGTGCTCGGCGTGATTATTCTGCCAATCACTTCTGGCGATACTGCATTCCGCTCAGCGCGCCTGATCCTTGCTGAGTTCTTCAACATGCCACAGAACCAGATGCCAAAGCGCTTACTGCTGGCGATCCCCCTGTTCATTGGAGGAGCACTCCTTACTCAAGTGGATTTCGGCGTGATCTGGCGTTACTTCGGCGTCGCCAATCAGGCAACTGCCGCACTGATGCTTTGGACTGCAGCTGCCTATCTGCTGCGCCATAACAAGCTGCATTGGATCTGCACTATTCCGGCAACCTTCATGACTACCGTTGTTGTGACCTTCCTGCTGAACTCCACCAAACTTGGGTTTGGCCTGCCAATGACGGTCTCCACCATCGGCGGCATCCTCGCAGCCCTGCTGATTGCCTCAGCAGTCTGGGTGAAGGTGAAGGGTAAAGTCGTCGACCACGAAGACGTGCTTGAACCTGGCGAGTAACCCTCCCTCCACTCGCCAAAGCAAAACAGCGCAAGGACCCTAGTCCCTGCGCTGTTTTTTTGTACTTACCAGCCTTCCAAATTTCACTATAAATAAGAAAAACTTATCGCATCGTGCAAAAGATGCAATTTCACTTAATGTGTTTGGCGACCTATATTCAGTCTAGAATTTGCTGGATGCATCGTTTCGTCTCACCGCTTAAGGTAAACGCTACGTCAAAACCAGCAAGAGCCAAATTAGATAGTGGAGACAGCAATGCACGGTAACGATGTCAAGACAGCCGGTGTTTGTCCGGTGGTACATGGCGCGAATACATCGATGGATAAGCCGGTTACCCGATGGTGGCCTGATGCTTTGAATCTCGACATCCTCCATCAACATGGTGCGCGTACCAACCCGATGGACCCAGGCTTCAACTATCATGATGCTGTCAAATCACTCGACTTCGAAGCGGTGAAGGCAGACGTCCATGCGCTTATGACCGACAGTCAGGACTGGTGGCCAGCGGATTGGGGCCATTATGGCGGCCTGATGATCCGCCTTTCATGGCACACAGCTGGCTCTTATCGTCTTGCAGATGGTCGCGGTGGTGGCGGTTCCGGTAACATTCGCTTTGCCCCGCTTAACTCCTGGCCTGATAACGCAAGCCTCGATAAAGCGCGCCGTTTGCTTTGGCCTATCAAGAAGAAGTACGGCAATGCTCTTTCCTGGGCTGATTTGATTATCCTCGCAGGTACAATCGCCTATGACTCCATGGGTCTGAAAACCTTTGGTTTCGGATTTGGCCGTGAGGACATCTGGGGGCCAGAAATCGACACCTATTGGGGATCTGAAAAAGAATGGCTCGCACGTAGTGAAGAGCGTTATGACGATCTGGATGATCCTTCAACGCTAGAAAACCCGCTTGCCGCTACTCATATGGGCCTGATCTACGTGAACCCGGAAGGCGTGAATGGCGTTCCCGGTCCGCAAAAAACGGCTGATCAGATCCGAGAAACTTTTGCTCGTATGGCAATGAATGACGAGGAAACTGCAGCGTTGACCTGTGGTGGTCATACTGTTGGTAAGACCCATGGACGGGGTGCCGTCGACAACATCGGTGTCGCACCAGAAGCCGCTGGTCTGGACGAACAGGGATTGGGCTGGTCCAATCCTGGACAAGACGGCAAGGCAACGAATGCCTTTACCTCTGGCATAGAAGGTGCGTGGACCACACACCCAACCACATTTGATATGGGCTTTTTCGATATGCTGTTCGGCCATGAATGGGAGCAGGTAAAATCTCCCGCTGGCGCGTGGCAATGGGAACCCGTCTCCATCAAGGAAGAAGACAAGCCTATCGATCCAACCGACCCGTCCGTTCGTCATAATCCAATCATGACTGATGCGGATATGGCGATGAAGGTTGACCCGATCTACAACGAATACTGTCAGAAGTTCATCGCAGATCCTGAATATTTCAGAGATACATTTGCACGTGCGTGGTTCAAGCTGACCCACCGCGACATGGGACCGAAGGCAAACTATCTTGGCCCGGATGTACCGAAAGAAGAGCTCATCTGGCAGGATCCTGTTCCAGCAGGCAGCACCAACTATGATGTTGCTGCTGTGAAAGCAAAAATCTCATCAAGTGGTTTGAGCAATGAAGACCTGATCAAAACCGCTTGGGACAGCGCGCGGACCTATCGCGGTTCCGATATGCGCGGTGGTGCTAACGGTGCTCGCATCCGCCTTGCTCCTCAAAAGGATTGGGTTGGTAATGAGCCTGACCGCCTGACCAAAGTTCTGGCTGTGCTTGAACCGATTGCGGCAGAGGCAGGAGCCTCAGTTGCAGATGTGATCGTGCTGGCAGGGAACGTTGGTTTAGAAAATGCCATCAAGGCAGCTGGTTTCAACGTAGAAGTTCCATTTGCTTCTGGTCGTGGAGATGCCACTGATGCGATGACTGATGCCACATCCTTCTCTGTATTGGAGCCTATTTCTGATGGCTTCCGTAACTGGCAGAAGCAAGAGTACGCTGTTAGCCCGGAAGAAATGATGCTGGATCGTGCACAGCTCCTCCGCCTGACCGGATGGGAAATGACTGCGCTCGTTGGTGGTCTGCGTGTTCTTGGTGCCAATTATGGCGGATCAAAGCACGGTGTCTTCACTGACCGAGAAGGTCAGCTGACGACAGACTTCTTTGTCAACCTGACCGACATGGACAACAGCTGGCATCCACTCAAGGATGGTACCTATGAGATCCGTGACCGGAAATCTGGCAAGCCAAAGTGGACTGCAACCAGCGCTGACCTTGTGTTTGGCTCCAACTCAGTCCTACGAGCATACGCTGAAGTGTACGCTCAAGATGACAACCACGAAAAGTTCGTCCGCGACTTCGTGGCAACATGGACCAAGGTCATGAACGCCGACCGCTTTGACCTGGCAGCCTAATAAATAAGATAAGCCCGGACAGGACACTGCCCGGGCTTCCTCTTGCAACTCCATACAGGTGCCCTCTCTACCCCAGCTATATCCGGTTGCGCTCCTGTGGTTTTCCGGTTAAGAACCTCTTGACCTCGGGGTGCGCGTATTTGTCGTGCTGAGATGCTTTAGTGGCGAACCCGTTGAACCTGAACCGGCTAGAACCGGCGGAGGGAAGGGTACCGGTTTCATCCATCCTTGCCCTCTCGCCGCAATGGAGGATGACTTGAAACATCTGTTAATTGCTGCGGGACTACTCACTGCAACATCAGCGATGGCTGCTGAGAAGCCTCAACTGACAGTTTACACCTATGACAGCTTTGTTTCTGACTGGGGCCCAGGCCCAAAAGTGGAAGAAGCGTTTGAAGCTGTATGTGAGTGTGACCTGAAACTTGTTGGCATCGAAGACGGCGCAGCACTGCTTTCCCGCATTCGCCTTGAGGGTCAAAACTCAGATGCCGATGTGGTACTGGGCTTAGATACCAATCTTGTTGAGACTGCCAAGAAAACTGGCCTGTTTGCACCGCACGCTGTTGAGGCCCAATACACGCTGCCAGTGGAATGGGCTGATGAAACCTTTGTGCCGTACGACTGGGGCTACTTTGCCTTCGTACACAAGAATGGCGAAACCGTACCAACCAACTTCCGCGAGCTTGCAAAGAGTGATGCCAAGATCCTTATTCAGGACCCACGCTCCTCAACGCCAGGCCTTGGCCTGCTGCTATGGGTGAAAGCGGCTTACGGAGATGAAGCTGCTGATGTCTGGGCGGACCTTTCCGACAACATCGTGACCGTTACAAAAGGCTGGTCCGAAGCTTATGGTCTTTTCCTTGATGGGGAAGCGGACATGGTGCTCAGCTACACCACATCACCGGCATATCATCTGATTGCTGAAGAAGATAACAGTAAGACCACTGCCGCGTTTGAAGAAGGCCATTACATGCAGGTTGAAGTGGCGGCAAAACTTGCCGGAACTGATCAGCCTGAGCTGGCAGACAAATTCCTGAACTTCATGGTTTCAGACGCTTTCCAGACAATCATTCCAACGACCAACTGGATGTATCCTGCTGTGACACCAGAAGGTGGTTTGCCTGCTGGCTTTGACACATTAAAGGTGCCTGAGAAAGCTTTGTTCTTTAAACCTGAAGAAGCTGCTGCTGCAAGAAGTGAGGCTCTGCCGGAATGGCTAGAAGCGCTCAGCCAGTAAGTTCGCTTCCCGGTGTTGCCGCGGCATTTCTTGTCGCGGCACTTATACTTGGCACGCTGGCTGCAGTTGCATTGCGTGCAGAAGCGGGCCATGGCTTTTCCTCTTCCGACTGGCCTGCTCTCAAGTTTACGCTTACTCAAGCCGTGCTTTCTGCCGTGATCAGTGTGGCACTGGCTGTGCCCGTTGCACGGGCCTTGGCACGACGTCGGTTTCCAGGTCGCAGTTTGCTCATAGCATTGCTTGGTGCCCCCTTCATTCTTCCAGTTATCGTTGCCATTCTTGGGCTACTGCAAGTGTTTGGCCGTGCAGGCTGGATATCTGATGTGCTTGTCTATTTCGGCGCTTCGCCTATCCGCATCTATGGCCTCCACGGTGTTGTGTTGGCCCATGTTTTCTTCAACCTTCCGCTTGCAACTCGATTAATTTTACAAGGGTGGCAAGAAGTCCCTTCAGAGCGTTTTCGCCTTGCTGCACAGCTGGGGTGTGATGGAAAAGCTCTGTTTCGACTGATCGAACTGCCCATGCTCACCCGCATTTTACCCGGCGCACTGGCTGTGATCTTTGCTATCTGCCTGACAAGCTTTGCTGTTGCTCTGACACTTGGTGGGGGGCCACGGGCAACAACGATTGAGCTGGCGATCTATCAGGCATTTACATATGACTTTGATCTTGGACGGGCCGCGCTGCTTTCTGCATTGCAACTCACGCTCACTGCTGCAGCAGCCTTTGCAGCCCTAAAGCTTTCGCGCGGTGAAGGGTTTGGTGCAGGACTGGACCGAGCGATCCAGCGCTGGGATGGTGGTGCACCTGTTGCAGACGCCTTCTGGATTTTGCTTGCAACGTTCTTTTTACTTTTGCCGCTCAGTGCCGTTGTTCTTTCAGGCCTTAGCGGTCTGTTTCTGATGCCCTTTATTGTGTTGAAGGCGGCGCTTGTTTCCGTTGCTGTCGCTGCAGCCAGCACGGTGATCTTGTTGCTGTTCGCATTGCCTATGGCAGCAGCCGTTGCCGTTCGCCGACATAGTGTGGTTGAACTTGCTGGAATTTTGGGATTAGCGGCATCCCCGCTGGTGATTGGAACGGGTTTGTTTATCATTATACGTCCATGGGCAAACCCGTCAGACCTTGCTCTTCCTGTGACAGCACTCGTCAATGCGGCGATGGCATTGCCGTTTGCACTTCGCATTCTTGTCCCTGCTGCGCGAGATACGGTTTCACGTCATGGACGGTTGGCCTTGTCTCTAAATATGGAAGGCTGGGTGTTCTTTTCACGCGTCCTCATTCCACGTATGCGGCCACAGATCGGGTTTGCTGCGGGGCTTGCTGCGGCGCTTTCCATGGGAGACCTTGGCGTGATTGCCCTGTTTGCAGATCCGGAAATTGCAACGCTGCCTTTACAGATTTACCGCTTGATGGGGGCATACAAAATGCAAGCAGCAGCCGGCGGAGCTCTTTTACTGCTTGTGCTTTCAATGGCACTATTCTGGATTTTAGATCGGGGAGGTCGCTGGCATGCTGAAGCTTAGCTCTTGTCTCATTGCAAATGGCCGGTTCCAGTTGCAGGCCAATTTGTACGTTGAAGCTGGCAGCAGCGTCGCCGTTATTGGCCCCTCCGGCGCAGGGAAATCAACTCTGCTTGAGGCCATTGCTGGATTCCGCGAGATATCGCAGGGGCAGCTTTTCTGGAAAGAAGGTGAACTCACCAAACAGGTTCCAGGAAAACGCCCAATCGCCATGTTATTTCAAGATGGCAACCTGTTCCCTCATTTAACTGCCGCACAAAACGTGGCTCTTGGTTTGCGGTCTAACGGAAGGCTCTCAAAGCCTGAGCAAGAGCAAGTCACAGCTGCTCTTTCACGGGTTGGACTGGCAGCTATGGGAGAGCGTAAGCCAGCTGAGCTATCCGGTGGTCAACAAAGCCGCGTCGCCCTTGCCCGTGTTTTGGTTCAGCACCGTGATCTGTTGTTACTCGACGAGCCCTTCGCCGCCCTCGGCCCTGCTCTTAAGGCCGAAATGCTGGATCTTGTCGCGGAGCTCATCGCAGAAACTGGCACGACGCTTCTTATGGTCAGCCACGACCCACAAGACGCCCGCCGCATTACCAGTCAAGCAATTCTAGTCGCCAACGGGTCAGCGCACCCACCCGCTGAGACCGCCCAACTCCTCAACAACCCTCCGCCAACATTGCGGGAGTATTTGGGGTAGCATCTTCGCTGATGAGGTCCATTTTAAGTTGGCTGGCACCGTCTACTCAAAAGCGTGATTGGTGTAATTGGCGCATCTCTGATTTTATCTAGCGCATCTCTGATACGACAATGTGAATGCCAGATGGCTTCAGTTGATCTTCATGAGAGCATATAATTTTCAGACATATTACTAAAGATGTCTGTCTATGTGAGGTAGCGTTCAGATCATGGGTTTACTTCAAGATGGTCGTTGGGTCGATCAATGGTATGACACTTCAGAAGCAGGTGGTCGTTTTTTGCGCAAGGACTCTCAGTTTCGGAGTTGGATCACTCCTGACGGTGCTTCTGGCCCAAGCGGTCAAGGTGGCTTTAAGGCAGAAGCAAACCGCTATCACCTTTATGTCTCGCTCGCCTGTCCATGGGCACACAGAACTCTGATCTTTCGCAGTCTCAAAGGATTAGAGTCTCAGATCTCGCTTTCTGTTGTACATTGGCACATGGCAGCAAATGGCTGGACATTTAGTGAAGGCGACGGTGTTGAACCAGATCGAATTCATCATTCAGACTTTCTGCATCAAGTGTATACGGCTGCACAGGCCGATTATTCAGGTCGAGTGACCGTCCCGGTTCTATGGGACAAGAAGAGCGGCACTATTGTCTCGAATGAATCCGCAGAAATCATCAGGATGTTTAACTCAGCTTTTGACGAGATTGGTGCAAAGCGTGGAGACTATTATCCTAAAGCATTGCGATCTGAAATTGACGCACTGAACGAACGTATCTATTCCAACGTTAACAATGGTGTTTACAAAGCTGGTTTTGCCACCTCCCAAGCTGCCTATGAAGAAACCGTCGTCCCTTTATTTGATACATTAGACTGGCTTGAGAACCGGCTCGACGCCCAGCGTTATCTAACAGGCAATGAAATCACAGAGGCTGATTGGCGCTTGTTCACGACACTTATCCGATTTGATCCTGTCTATGTCGGGCATTTCAAATGTAACTTGCAGCGTATAACGGATTATCCAAATTTATCAGGTTATGTGCGGGATCTTTATCAACAACCGGGCGTCGCAGAGACTGTTAATATGGACCACATCAAAGGCCACTATTACACCAGTCATGACACAATAAACCCAACGCGGATTATTCCGGCTGGCCCACTGATCGATTACTCCCTACCCCATCAGCGTGAAGTGTTGGGATAATCTGCGATACCAGCTAAGTACTGTTCTCTAAGACTTCGCCTTTCGGAATACTGCGGGGGTGGCGCCGGTCCAGCGTTTGAAGGCGACGGAGAAGGCGGCTTGGTCGGCGAAGTCGAGTAGGAATGCGACTTGCGCGATGCTGTCAGTTCCCACCAACAAGCGCTTTGCCAGATCACAGCGGGCAGACTCTACCAGAGACTTGAAATTGGTGCCTTCCTCGGAGAGTTTGCGCGTCAGGGTCCGGCGGGTCATGCAGAGTTCTTTGGCAACTTCATCGCCGCTCGGCAGGCTACCGGGCAAACGGGAACGCACCAGTTTGATGACTTTGGCAGACAAACCAGTTCGGTTCTTTGGCAACTGGCTCAGTCGCTCCTCTCCATGCTTTACAAGGTGCTCGCGCAAAGCTGTGTCGGAAGTAGCGATCTGAAACTCGAACCCACCAGTGGGCAACCTCACACCGTTGATCGATTGAACGCCTGTAACCGCGCAGTCTGCCAGCTCAGAAAGACGCGCGCAGTGCTCTGTGTCCTCACATTCCAACATGACGGACATTTTTCCAAAGCCATCGCCCGCAATTTGCTCTGTGCGCTTGAGCAAGCCAAATACCAGAAACTCACGATGTCTTGGAAACTGATGCGCGCTCAAAATAGTGCTGCTCAGGCAAATCGTGGGCTCAGTCTCGCTTCCATCCAGCTCAAACTGTAGATCGGGGTCTTCCAGAGCGTAGAACCGCTGCACGAAGCGAAAGACCTGCCCAATATTGTCGCTGGCCTGCGCCAGATAAGCCAGAAGTGTTTTTGCGCCGGGGGAAGCCAGTCCCGCGCGAGCTGCAAAGGTTGGGTCTTCCAAAGCCTCGCAGGCTGTTTCCAGCGCGGCGGCTTCGCGTTGCAGATCTATTCTGGCTGTTGCGTCGCTCAGCTCCTCAACTGAAACACCGACAGCCTCCAGGATCTTGTCAAAGCCGAGAGCCGCGTTTGGCTCCCGTCCATATACTTGCGCTGCATGGCGCAATCGGTAGGCGCTTATGCGTGTCATGCTGACTCCACCATTCTTAAAGAAGCCAGTTTTCTGCTTATCTGCAGATTTAGCCTCTCAAATGTCCAGAAATCAAAAACCGATGACCAGAACTCTAAAGAACGTCCTTTGCTCATCCGTTAATTTACGGACATCAACAAACGGTGCTGCCTAGGACGGTAGCTTTCTAATCAAAGCAAAGGACATTCACCGTGAAGTCGATCATCCTTTCAAGCGTCATGGTAATGGGCGCATTCACCACGCAAGCCTCAGCGGCAGGTGGTGAACCAAGCTGGTGGGTTCCACCAGGACAATCTGACAGCTACTCCATTGTTAGTCTTGTTGTTTTCTTTCTGGCCTTTCTTTTGGTTGTGCATCTTTATTCCCGTTTTGACCGCTATGCGGAACACAAAGCAAAGGGAACACCGCTTCGCACAACAGTGCCCGTGATGCTCACAGTGGCTCTTGCTTACGAGGTTATGCCCGCGCTGTCTCATTTCAGTGTGTTGCTTCCAGCGGCTCTTATCCTCACAGCCATCGCTCGCGATTTTATGCTGTGGTGGACTCCTAAAATGCAGGAGGCAGGCAAATGATTGAGCTTCTTGTAACCTCTTTTCCCTTCGTGTTGCGGGTATGGTACCTGCGCTGGAAGGGCATGCCGATCACCCTTTACAACGTGCACTACGCCTTGGTTTTGTGGATATTTATGGCTCTCGCCGTCTTCTTTGCGGTGTTCTATTACTACCCGAAGTCGTTCACCGGCATCGTGCCTTTCAAAACGGTTCCTGTCGTTGCCGAAAATGGCGGAACAGTCACCGAGGTCTTCGTAGAAGGTGGAGACCACGTCAAAGTGGGTGATCCATTGTTCACCACTGAAAGTGCGATGGAAAAAGCCAAGGTTGAGCATGCCAGCCGCAAGATTGATGAAATCAAGAGCTCCATTAAAACAGCGCATCTTGAAGTGGAAACAGCTGATGCAGCCCTGGATGCCGCCAAAACTGGCTTGAAACAGGCTGAAATGACACTGGCGGACCACGAAGAGCTTAAATTGAAGAACTCCGCCGCATTTCAGCGTGGCAGACATGAGCGTGCAATCTCTCAAAGAGACACAAGCGTTGCTGATGTGAAAGCGGCAAAAGCGAAACTGGAAGCAGCTAAAGTTCAGGCTCATTCTACGCTTCCTTCCCAGTTGGCCAGTGCGAAAGCCACGTTGGAGCAGGCAGAAATTGAGCTGAAGAAAACAAAAGTTTACAGCCTGGTTGATGGTGTGGTTGAGCAAGTGACCTTGCATGTTGGAGCACGAGCTGCTCAGGCGGCAATGGCCCCCGCAATGGTCATCATCCCGGACCGGACAAAGCGCGAAGGTTCCCGAGTGGTTGCTGGTTTCTCTCAGGTTTCTCGCACCGAACTTTACGAAGGCATGGCTGCTGAGATCGCTTGTGAAAGCAACTTCAACATCGCGATGTACCACACAGTTCTTCCAGCACGGATCACTCGCATTCAGGAATCTATTTCTTCAGGTCAGATGGCGCCAACAGGTCGGCTGATGGAACCAGGAGAACGTGCGAAACGCGGTCAGGTCGTGGCTCACCTCGATCTGGTCTACCCGGAACACCAGAAGTTTCTCGTTCCTGGCAGTGGATGTGTTGTTCAGACTTACACAACAGACCTGAAAGATGACATGGCAGGCGGTGTAACAGCCCACGTGATCTCAGCCCTCGGCGTCATCAAAGCAGTCGGTCTTCGAGTGAAAGCATGGCTCGGCCTTGCGATCGGAATTGGCCTTGCAGGATCCACTCACTAAGAGCGCAGTTTCAAAAAGTTTCTCCTGATGTCGGAAAGCAAACCGATCAAGAACTTAAAGATCCGGACTGGTTCCGCTCGGGAGTACCATCGAAGAGAGCAGCCCCAACTGGCAATCTGAGCAATCCGTTCTCTTCAAAGCAACCCAGTGGTCAGAGCAGTAAGGACTAACGGCGAGAACCCTGAAAGCCGAAGCAAAGCCTTACGACCACCAATAAAAAGAAGAAGAAAAATGTCTATTAAAGCCCTGACAATCGCAGCAGTTGCCCTCTCCGTTGGTTACACAGTCGACTATAACCCAAGACCTTCACAGCTTGGCACCAAGTCCATCTCACCAATCTCCTTCAAGATAGGTGAGGCAAATGCCCAGACAGCAGAACGCAACGCAGCCCGCCGGACCGCACGCCGCACATCCCGCCGCGTCAACCGTCGCCAAGACATCGCAGGCTGCACACCTTACAACGCTTACTACAACTGCGGTGGCGTCTATTACCAAGCCGTCGTTGAAAACGGCGCAACAGTTTATGTGGTTGTAAATCCATAAGGGAGATTACCGTCCCTCCCAGATGTCCCACCGTCCTGGCATCATGGATGGACAACCACAAAAGGCCTCTCCTCCGAGAGGCCTTTTTTCTGTTTGCGGTTAGTGTGTGAGAGTGCAGGATTTCAGATTAAAGCAGCCCCTTGTCCCAATAGGGCTTATCGCCGCCGATTTCGGTGGAGATGAAATCGATGAAGCTACGGGTTTTGGTGGGGAGGTATTGGCGGTTGGGGTAGACGGCGTACATGTATTGAGTTGGTAAGGTGTATTCTGGCAAGACTTGGCGTAACTCTCCTGATCTTAAGTAGTCACCTGCAGCGAAGGTGGTCAGTCGACCGATCCCGCAACCTCCTAAAACTGCGATTGTGAGAGCATCGCCATTGTTGACCTGGAAATTACCGGAAGCTGCAATTTTGACTTGTCCGTCAGGGCCTTCTAGGGTCCATTCTTGCTGATCACTAAAATATGCGTAATGCAGGCAGTTATGGTAGAGCAGGTCTTCCGGGATCACTGGGACTCCGAACTCTTCCAAGTAACTTGCAGAGGCTGCCAGCATGTTGCGGCACGGCGCTATCTTTCGAGCGATTAAAGACGAGTCCTGAAGGCGCCCTCCTCTGATTGCCAGATCAAATCCACCATCGACTAGATCCACCCGGCGATCATCCATGATCATGTCGATGCTGATTTCTGGATTATTTTTGAGGAACTTAGGGATCAGGGGAGCTATATGTAGCCGGCCAAATGTCATTGGGACATTTATCTTTAACCGCCCCTTCGGCTTGCCCTGTAGCTGCGCAACGGCACTTTCTGCTTCCTGTGCTGCTGCCAAAGCATCTACTGCGCGAGCGTAGTAAAGTTCTCCTGCTTCAGTGAGGCTAATGTTGCGGGTGGAGCGGTGGAGAAGGCGAGCTCCAAGATGCTCCTCCAACAAAGATATACGCTTGCTGATAGCTGACTTAGAGACACCGAGTTGCCGAGCAGCAGCGGCAAATCCCTTTTGCTCAACCACCGCAACAAAAACGGGTAGTGCACCTATATGTTCCATTAGTCTGCTCTATTCGTTCTCTTTTTCTCACCAACAAGTTTCCATATTAGGTGATTATCGTAAAATGGGAAACTGACTAAGTTCTCTTCAGAAGAAGAGGACAGTCCAATGGCTATGATGCTGATCAATGGGCAACTGCATGAAAAACCCAAAAGCAGTGACGGAACCTATCGCCCTATCAGCAGCGATATTCGTAACTGGATAGAGCCGGATGCAGCTGCTGAGTTTCATGTAGAAGAAAACCGCTATCACCTTTACACATCACATGCTTGTCCGTGGTGCCATCGCGTGATGGTTATGCGGTCACTGATGGGCTTGCAAAGGATCATTTCTGTCAGCGAGATGCATCCAATCATGGAAGATAAGGGATGGCGGATCGACCAAACCTTATTTGACGATACTGCAAGTGTCCCGAGAGACACATTTATCTATGAAGTCTATTTACGGGCCTTCCCCCAATATACTGGCGCGCTTACCGTTCCGCTCTTGATCGATAAGAAGACAAACAAGATCGTCAGCAATAACTCAGCAGACATCATGCGGATGCTGAACACGTCTTTTGCTGGTTTGGCCTCCTCAAGCACCAATTATTATCCAGCAGCACTGCGGAGTGAGATTGATGAGCTTGCTGACTTCATTCAGGAAAACGTGAGTTCTGGTGTCTATCGCGCTGGCTTTGCAACGTCTCAGAGTGCCTATGATGCTGCTGTTTCCAAGTTGTTTGAAGCTTTCGATCTCTTGGAGGTGCGGCTGAGTGTTCGACGGTATTTGGCGGGTGCTCAAATCACTGAAGTTGATTGGAAGTTTTTTGCCACTCTCATTCGGTTCGATGCTGTTTACGTAACGCATTTCAAGACTGATCTCTGGCGTATCGCAGATTATCCCAATCTCAGCTCTTATCTCCGTGAGCTCTACCAGCATCCTGGCATCGCTGAGACAGTGAACTTCCAACGCATGCGGGAGCATTACTTCCGCAGCCACCGTCATCTCAACCCCGCAGGTATCGTTTCAATTGGACCGCAGTCGGACCTGCTGAAACCACATGGGCGCGACCAGATCAGGATCTTCCAGAAAGGAGCTGCGTAATGGATCGGCAGGTAACTTATCCAGAAATTGAAAAACACAAGAATCCAACAGGTTACATCACCCTGATCGGGGCAATTGTTGGCGTTAATTACGCTCTTGCCAAGTTTGTGACGAAAGCTGGGATCACGGCGTTGAGCGCAACATTTGCGCAGTTACTATTGGCAGGTTTGTTCCTCTACCTCTTGCTTCACCTGAAGCATGAGAGCCTCTCGCTGAAACGCCGCCATATCAAGTATTACATCATCAATGGCTTTCTTGGGATCACTGTCCCCTCGCTTGTTGCTTACCTGGTCCTACAGCATATTCCGGCTTGGCTTTTGACTGTTCTGGTAACTTTATCGCCTTTGATTACGGCAGGATTCTCATCAATCATTGACCGAAAGCTGATTGCGCTACAGCGACTTATCGGGATTTTGATTGGGCTTGCCGGGATTAGTTTTGTAACGCTCAGCAGTGCTCAAGTCAGTCAGTTTGACCCTATCTGGATTTTGATTGGGGCAGGCATGCCTTTCTCTCTGGCTATTGCAAACATCTACCGCAACAAAGCCTATCCTAAAGACGCCTCCTCAGTGGGTACAGCAACTGGAACCATGTTCTCGCAAGTGCTGCTGCTGCTGCCACTCCTTCTTCTCAGTGATAGCCCGTCAGCACTTGTTGAACCGATGATGGACATCTGGTGGATGATTCTGGGCGTTGGTTTTCTTAGTGCAGCTAGTTATGCGCTGACGTTCTTTATTCAAGACAGAACGGACAGTGTTGGCTTCAGTCAAGTCGGATACTTCGCCACAGTTTCCGGCATTTTGGTTGCTGCGCTGGTGTTTTCAGAACCCATCAGCATGGCCATCTTCGCTGCCATTGCCGTTCTCTTCGTTGGGCTGGCACTGACGAACGGACACATTCAACTCACAAAATCTCAAGCTTCCTGAACACTGAGCTTTCAGATGCAGAAATCCTCCCCCCAACCTAAAAGAACGATAGGAAAGAAAATGTCATCACTCACTAAGGCACACGTAGATGCACGCGACTTTGCCAATAAGCTCTATCAAGCTGTCGACTCTTTGAACGCTGATGCTGTCGGATCCTTCCTTGCACAAGACGTAAGGTTCCAGCTTGGAAATTTTGATGAGATTTCAGGTTACAAGCAGGTTGTCGATGCAAATGCGGCCTTTTTCCAATCCATCGCAGCGATGTCCCACACACTCAAAGACGCCTGGAGTGTTGGTGATACGGTCATTTGCACGGGCGCAGTGCATTACACGCGCAATGACGAAAGCACACTACAAATCCCCTTCTCAGCTGTTCTGAAGCTCAAAGATACTCTGATTTATGACTATCAAGTCTATGTCGACATTTCTCCGCTTTAGGAAAAATACCTGAGCTGGACAGAGAGACTCATTTAAAAGCACGGCGTAAAACTTTTGGTTTTGCGCCGTGCATTCTATTGTAAAACACCATGTTTTCTACTGGACTTTACTTAGCTCCCCAAGCTGAGAGCATTCGCCAAGAACCGGCATCAGAAAATTTTTAGCCCTAAGATACTGAATATTAGTCACTAATTCACCCACCTCTTAGATTGTCAGACAATATTGATTTTTCTCAAGACTTGATATGCATTTTATGCAATAGTCGATTGTAGGACAATCGACGGAGTACATTATGATCAAGGCACTTCGCCTTAATGCTGCAGACAATGTTGCAACCTTGCTGGAAGATGCCGGCAAGGGTGAAACAGTTCTGGTGATCTCCGAACAGAACGAAACTTTGGGAGAGCTGGAACTTTTGCAAGCTATTCCCTTCGGCAACAAAGTCGCGCTGCGCCCCATGAAACCAGAGGACCACCTGATTAAAGGTGGCGTCGCAGTCGGCAAAGCAATCAAACCTGTTCCTCAGGGTCAGCTTGCTCACGTTCAAAATATTCGAAGCTTAAATCTGGATATCCCTGAGGTAATGATCAACGAAATCATCACCCAAATGGAAATTGAGGTGGACTGATGCAGACGTTCAGAGGCTATCAGCGAGAAGATGGATCTGTCGGCATCCGCAATCTCATCATGGTTATCGCTGCCGATGAGTGCGCGGAAGGCATCGCCCGTGCGATCTCCGAGAAGACGCCCGATACTGTTGTCGTCACCAATTACAATACCTGCATGTATGGTGGCAACGAAGAGATGATTGGCACCATGATCAATGCAGCGACCAACCCGAATATCGCCGGGGCGCTGGTGATCAATATGGGTTGCGGCAGCATTACACCCGACCTCGTGGCTGGGCCGATCCGTGCAACCGGGCGTCCCGTAGAGACCCTCACCTGCATTAAAGAGAGCGGAACAGTTTCGACCATTCGCAAAGGGTTGAAGCGTATTGTTAAGATCGTAGAACATGCAAACGCAACACCCATGGTTGATGCTCCAATTAGCAAGCTTCTCGTGGGCATCAAATGCGGAGGCTCAGACACGAGCTCTGGCA
The DNA here is from genome assembly GCF_001623285.1 of Pseudovibrio sp. Ad26. NCBI lineage: Bacteria > Pseudomonadati > Pseudomonadota > Alphaproteobacteria > Hyphomicrobiales > Stappiaceae > Pseudovibrio > Pseudovibrio sp. Ad26. The sequence continues at coordinate 41,136 of NZ_LMCE01000025.1, read as the reverse complement.
TTGCCTCCAACCCAAGTGTTGGTCTTGCTGCAGATAAACTGATTGATATGGGGGCTTCCGCCGTGGCGGGAGAGCTGCTGGAGTTGCTTGGCTGTGAGCATATCCTCAAAGAGCGGGCTGTAACCTTAGAAGTCTCTGAGAAAATCAACCAGCTGATCAGTGATGAAGAAAAGCGCTGGCATGTTGAAGGCACTCAGGTCGAAACCATGAGCGTTGGCAACAGCATCGGCGGTTTGACAACTATTGAAGAGAAGTCGCTCGGAGCTCTTGCAAAGACCGGTACCAAGCCAATTCAGGATATCTTGCGCATCAATGCGACTAAGCTGGAGAAACCAGAGGCTCCAGGCATGTACTTGTCTGAAACGACAATGCTTTGTGGCGGGTCCGCCATGCATTTTGCAGCACTTGGCTGTCAGGTGATCCTTTGGACCACTGGTGGGGCCGGGTTCAATAATCCAATTGTTCCCGTCATCCGCGTCAGTGGCAACAGCCAATTGATCAATGAAGACATTGATATTGATGCAACCGGCGTCATGCGCGGTGAAGACAGCCTTGAGAATGTCTCCGAGCAAATCCTGAAAACACTTGAAGGCGTGATCAATGGCGAGAAAACCGCCATCGAAGACTTTGGCTACGCTTACTGTTCACTCATTCAGAAAGATCAGCGCGTCGAGCGTTTGCTTTCCATCCCCGCAGAATAATTAAAACAACGCGCAGGCCTTCTTGGAGGACCGGCGCATCAGGGAGAATAAAATGAAGATCACTGATGTTGAGGTCATCCATCTTCGCGTCCCGCTGCTCGCACAAAATTGCGAGTGGGGCGAAGATGCACTGATCGTACGCATCCACACCGACACTGGTCTGGTGGGGCTTGGGGAGTCAGACAGCTCGCCAACCGTGATTGCAGCTCTCATTGAAGCACCGCAATCCAACTTGTATTGCACCGGACTCAAGTCTCTGCTGATCGGCGAGAACCCGCTTGAAATCAGCCGCTTATGGAACAAGATGTATTGGTCCAGCAACTATGTTGGTCGTCGCGGTGCTGGCATTCATGCCATGAGCGCTATCGATATTGCACTGTGGGACATCTCCGCCAAGCACTATGGTGTGCCACTGCATATTCTGCTGGGAGCGAAGTACCGTGACCGGATTCCGGCTTACGGCACTTTCATCCCGGCAGATAACCTAGAAGACAACCGCAAGATCGCACAGGATCTGGTCGCGAAAGGCTTCACTAGTCTGAAATTCGGCGGCGGCATTCTGGGTGATGATCCAGACACTGATTATGAGATTGTACGCGTCGTACGTGAAGCAATCGGTCCAGACATCGAGCTACAGATCGATCTTGCCACCAAGTGGCGCACTGCATCTCATGCTTTGCATATGTGTAAGCGTCTGGAACCTTTCAATCTGCATTGGATTGAAGAGCCAGTCATGGCTGACGATGAACGTGGCTATGTGAAACTTGGAGCTCAGGCTTCTCAAAAGATCGCGGGCGGTGAGGCTCTGACCACATGCCGTGAGTTCCACGACATGCTGGAGCGTTGTGAGCCAGACATCATTCAACCAGACATTACGCGTTGTGGTGGCATCACCGAGATGCGCAAGATTTATGACATGGCGCAGATGCGCGGTGTCCAACTCATTCCTCACGGGTTCAGCACAGACATTCTGCTCGCTGCATCTGTGCATTTCCTTGCCTCCTGCGAGCAAGGAAACCTGATGGAATACTCCCAGAGCAATAGTCCGCTTGTTGCGGGTAACGGGCTGGCTAAAGAGCCAGTGGTCTTCGCTGAGGGGCAGCTTGTTGTTCCTGATCGCCCAGGCCTTGGGATCGAGCTGAACGAAGACCTAATCAAAAAATATCAAGTGAATGCACAACCTGCTTACGCTTGAAGATGGAGGAAAAACAAATGTCTAACACTGGGAAAAGATTAGACACCTTACTGCTTTCAATAAGTCTAGGGTTTGTCATCGCCATTGTTGCTGGCCTGACAATCTTCCCTGAAAAGGGCAACGAGATAGCCAACTACCTGTTCGCTTCATTCAATGCGATCTTCGGCACGCCAGTGCTGCTGCTTGTGTTTGGGTCTGTTATCTTTCTGGCTGCGCTTGGTATCAGTAAATACGGTAATATCCGTCTGGGAGAAGGTAGCCCTGAGTACAGCACGTTCGCATGGGTTTCCATGATGATCTGTGCAGGTCTGGGTTCTGCAACAGTATACTGGGCCTTTACTGAGTGGGCATACTACTTCAACGCCCCCCCTCTGGGAGTTCAGACTGGCACGACTGCTGCGTATGAGCTGGGCACTGCTTACAACCTGTTCCACTGGGGCTTCAGCGCCTGGGCAGCTTACTGCATTGTCTCTCTGCCAGTTGCGTACCACTTCCACGTTCGTAAGAACCCTGGTCTTAGCCTTTCAGCTGTGTGTACTGCTATCCGTGGTGATAAGCCGATCACTCCGCTTTGGCGCTTGATCAGCCGTGTGATTGACGTGATCTTCATCTTCACCATCTTCGGTGCACTTTCCATCACACTTGGTGTGTCTGTGCCGATGGTTTCTGAGATCTTGTCTTCTCTGATTGGTATCGAGCCTACCTTCAATGTGAATCTGGTTCTGATCCTGATTATCTCCGCATTCTTCTCTCTGAGTTCATATGTGGGCATTCAAAAGGGTATGGCACGTATCAGCTCCATGAACACATATCTGGCAATCGGCTTCTGTATTGCTGTGTTCCTGGTTGGCCCAACAATGTTCATTGCGAAGTCTACGGTGAATGGTCTTGGTATCATGATCCAGGATTTCATCCGCATGAGCCTTTACACTGATCCGGTTGACAATGGCGGCTTCCCAGAAGGTTGGACAATCTTTTACTGGCTCTACTGGATCACCTACACTCCATTCGTATCCATCTTCGTGACCAAAATCTCCAAGGGTCGTAGTATCCGCGGCGTCATCACGAACATGCTGCTGAGCGGTAGTGCAGGTTGCTTCTTCTTCTTCGGTATCCTTGGTGGTCTGTCTCAGTCAGCAAACGTAACCGGTCTTGTTGATGTTGCTGGTCTTGTAGCTTCCGGCGAAGGAAATCAGGCGATTGTTCAGGTCATGAACACCCTGCCACTCAGCGCGATCTTCATCGTTCTGTTTGCGCTGGTCTCCGTTCTCTTCCTGGCAACCACTCTGGACTCTGCAGCCTTCACCATGGCAGCGGCTTCTACAAAGGGTCTGAAAGAGAACGAAGAGCCATCTCCAATGCTGCGCCTGTTCTGGTGTGTGATGCTGGCTGCAGTTCCACTTGCGATGATGTTCATTGACGCCCCACTGAACACCATCAAAACATGTGCCATCGTAACCTCTATCCCACTGATGTTTATCATCAGCTACATGGTTTACGGATTCATCAAGTGGATGCGTGAGGACTTCGCTTTAACAAGTGGCGAAGATATTCTCCGGCAGTCCCGCGAAGCAGCTGGTGCTGTTCCTGCGGAATAAGCTTCCTCCTCAGGCAAAGCAAAAGGGCGACCTTCGGGCCGCCCTTTTTTCTGACTATCTCAAATCTTCACGCACTGTCAGTCATCAGTCGCCAGTTTGACATGTTCATGTTTCAGCTTATGACCCATTTCAGTGAAGGTACTGATATTCTCAATAGCGAGCTTGCGGGCTTTTTCCGCCTCACCAGAACAAATGGCTTCCACTAAACCGACATGGGTGTTCGCACTGTCTTCAATATCAAAGTCAAAGTGCGTGATACGAATATAGATTGAAAGCTGATTGATCACGCTCTTGTACATGTGCGCCAAGCGTGCGCTCTCACTCAATTCAATAATCAACTTGTGGAGCTCAAAGTCATAGAACGTGACTTCTGTAAGGGATACACTGTCTTGCTGACAGATCTCCTTAAAGACTTCCAGTTCCTTGCGCAGCCGAACGGCCTTTTCCGGCGTGATGGTTTCAGCTGCCATTTGAGCAGCCTGACTCTCCAACGCCACACGGAGGTGGTAGATTTCCCAGATATCATGGTCCGTCAGTGTCGTCACACTCCAACCCGCGTAAGGCTTCTGTGAGACAAGACCTTCGCTCGAGAGTGTGTTCAACGCCATGCGCACAGTTGTGCGTGAAAGCTCCAGACCTTTCGCAAGCGTACTTTCCGTAAGCTTGTCACCTGAGACATAATGACCCGCCAAAATCTGCTGCCTCAGAAAATCTGCGGCCTGCTCCTCAAGGCTTTGTTTTGAAATCTTCATTGGAACTCAATTGCGTCCGTCGTGTTCACTCTCTTAGTTGAGCTGTATCACCATTAGCTTGCTGAATAAATGACGAGTTTCTTGCGCCAGATATTTGCTCTGTGATTATTGTAGGATCAGTTGGATTTAGATATATTTTGCGCGTGCACTGGCAAAAAGACGATGTTGGGTTTGTTTTCAGCACCGACAAAGTTTTTAATGACTCTAAACTAGGAATGGTTTATTGTTGAGTTAGAGATGCATATTTTTATTGACGACAGACACCGGAAGACGCATAGCTAATATTATGAGACTCACTCAACAAACCAACTATGCTGTACGTGCCCTGATGTATTGTGCGGCAAATCCTGGCAAGCCAAGCAAAGTTGCTGAGATCGCGGCTTCGTTTTCCATGTCGGAAACTCACCTTTTCAAAATCATGAAGGTGCTCGTTGACGCTGATCTGATGAAAACCATCCGAGGGCGTAACGGTGGTATCGTGTTGCCGCGTCCAGCTGAGCAAATCAGCGTAGGTCAGGTAGTACGTGCGACTGAAGAGTCATTCCTTCTTGCAGAGTGCTTTGACAGTGGCCGTCAGGATTGCCCACTCGTCAACCACTGTGGTTTCAACTCTGTTCTGCATGAAGCGCTGGAAGCATTCCTCGGTGTGCTCGACAAGTGCACGATTGCGGATCTTGCTGACAACCGTGCGAGCATTCGCCACCTGTTGCAGATTGAAGACCCACTTCTGCCAAAGAATATGGCTGCTGCTGAGTAAGCGCGCCATCAGCGACAAGATGATCAGGCAGCGAACATTCGCTGCCTTTTTTGTTACTTTGTCTGGAAGATAATTGAGGTTGCTCTACGCACTGAATTGCCTCTGATTGATGGTGGCAAAGGCGGAAACGGAGCAGCTGCTTTGACCGCTTTCACTGCAGCCTTATCGAAGTTTTTATTCCCGCTTGAGCGCACCATCTGAACTTGTGAGATAGCCCCGCTCCTGAGCACAACATAACCCACTCGAACGCTACCAGATTTGTTACGCCTCTTCTCTCGTCTCGGGTACCGTCTATCCGCAGCACGCTGGATTTTCTTTTGCACCTTGCCCCAGTAATTGCTTGTCACAGTATTGCCAGCGCTGTCGCCGGAGCCCGCAATGTTATTGCCATTCTTTGAGGTATTGGAGCCTTTTCGTGCGACCTTGGAGCCACGAGCAGAATTAACATCCGAGTTACCTGCTTTCGTGGCAGGCTCTTTTTTGGCTTTTGCAGGAGCCTTCTTTGCGGACTTCTTAGGCTTCGTTTTCTGCGGCTGCTTTGGACGTGGCGGCGCAGCTCGCGGGACAGGAACAGTTACTGCAGCAACTTCAGTCTCAACGAGCTTTGCCTCAAGCTCTTTCTTTTCATCAACGGGTTCAACAGACTTCTTTTCTACCGGCTTCAGTTCTTCCGGTGTTTCCTGCTCCACCACTTCCAGTTTTTCTGGTTGAGATGGTTTGGCTTCCTCCGGTTTGACTGGGTCTTGTTGCTCTTTCAGCTTTACAGGATCAACGTCTTTGGTTGGCTCTAATGGTTCTTTCTGCTCAACAGGAAGAACTTTTGCAACTTCGACAGGCTTAACCTCCTGCACTTCCGCAGGTTTGATTTGTTCAGGCTGAAGCTGAAATTTAAGCGGTTCAATCTCTTCCTTTGGCTTGATTGGCTCAATCTCAGCCTTAATAGTAACACCTTCAGCAACAGGTACTGGCAGCGGCTTCACAGCCTGCGTTACGATCGGTTTGATTGGTGTAATCTCTGCTTTTGCCAGCTCAATGGGCTCAACGGCCTCAATCTCTTTGACTTGTTCAACCGGCTGTTCAGCTTCTATCTCACGAGGCTCGATTTCATCTGCTTGTTCTGGCTCAATCGGTTCGACAACTTCCTTGGAACCTGCAATGAGGTCCTCAATTGATCCGACGACAGAAAGTGACGTTGATCGGGTTGAGGCAACCTGAACTTCAGGAGCTCTTGTATAGAACCAAGCAAATCCACCTGCGTGAACACTGACTGACACGAGTAAGGCGGTCGTGAGGACTGAGCCACCGATTTTCCTACGAATTCCCTTCTTCATTGAGCAGCCCTTACGGTGACCAATGTGATATCGGAGAATCCTTGCTTTTTCAGCCCCGCAAGGGTTCTGGCAAGTGTCTGACCAGAAAGTGCCTTGTCAGCAACAACCATCAAAGGATCTTTGTTGCCCTCCAGCGGCATCAGGTCCTCAACAAGAACTGGCTGTTCATTTTGGGTTATCGTTCCATCAGGCGCGATGATCAGCGCTCCGGCAATAAGCTCACGACTAGATTGCTCCTGCGTTTCTGCAGGGCTCACGTTTTTTGCATCGTCTCTATCAATTGAACCTGCAAAGAGGAAGAAGATGAGCATCAGAAACACGATATTGATCAATGGGATCGTGTTCTCAAATTTCCTCTTTTGTGGTTTTGTCTTCAGACGCATTCTTTAAACTTCTTATTTCGCAATATTCTGAATTCAATTGCCAACGATCGTCGCTGACCAGCCTGCTGTTTTAAGCATCTCAAGCGCACTCACGACATCTTGCACCGTGGAATCCTTGGCAGGAATGATCGCCACAGGTCGTATTTTTTCGATGCCTGCGTCGCTGAGCGTCGCGATCAAAGCCTCAACCTTTACCCGATCACCGTTCACCGACAGCTGTCCTTCTGCGAAAACTTGCAGAAGGATTGGGGACTGCTCCATTTGTCCTGCGCCTTCTGCTCCCGATGTCACATCTAACTTTTGATAGATCGAGAACGTTGAGGCGAGCATGAAGAACATCAGCAAAAGGAAGATCACATCAATCAGAGATGTGAGGCCAGGTGCACGGCTTCGTTTTGGAGCCTCACTAAGGCGCATCGTGGACTACCTCAAAGCGCGGCTGTATTCCAACTTGTTCCGCTTCTTCAGTTTGAGTAGCGATGGAGGTGACTGCCCCGGTGAAGAGTTCAGTTACGATCTTTTCCATTGCTCCCTGGTCACGTTCGATGCGGCCTTCGAACAATGACAACATCACGGAAGCTGGGATTGCAACGGCCAGACCAACGGCAGTTGTCAGCAGCGCAACCCAGATGCCACCTGCCAGTGTAGATGGATCGACCTGCGAACCAGCGTCCGCCATAGCCTGAAACGCCCCAATCATCCCAAGCACTGTTCCGAACAGGCCGAGTAGAGGAGCGATCTGGGCAATCATATCCAACGCCCGCAGATAACTGCGAAGATCCGCAAGATGCGTGAAGCAAATGCGCTCGACATCTTCCCGGACTCTTTTCTCTGGCACCTGGGGTTTCATGAGACCGCGCATGGCATGTGCCAGAACGTCGGAGACCGGAGAGCGATCTGTTACCACGATCCTGTAGGCCTGATCACGCTTGCCGACACGCCAGAAGGCCACGGCCTGCTCAGCTTTGCGATGACGACCAACGCCTGCAATCCAGAACTGCCAGAGTTTTGCGATGACAATTGTTAGAGCAAGTACGCTGACAACCAGCAGCAATCCAACGACCACGCCACCTTTCGCAAGCAGATCCATAACAGGTGTCATTGCTGCGGTCAGGCCCAGGTTTTCAATCATGGCATTCATTCTGGAAATCTCGTTGTTTTTCTAATTCGGTTCTGCAGCGGTTCAGAGTGTTAGTTCTATCGCAGCGCGAGAGGATACATTCAATGAGTCTAAGCAGCTAGCCGGAGATACATTTTCAGCTCCTTCACACTGGCTGACATCATTGATAAGTAATGACGAGATGTCTGCACAACTACTGGATGGGAGGTCATACTGCTGAACTCGCGTCTTTCCGGAAGGAAGACGACCTGTCTTCATACTCAGGAAATCAGAGATTCCACCTGTACTATCAAAGACTACCAAGTCCAATGCCAGTTGATTGATCTCATCTTTAAGGTGATTGCGAACAAGAAGGCTTACACGACATCCGTTCTGAGTGGTCTCAGCTTTATTCAACTGGAGAGCGATCACTGGTTCTCTTGTCGTGTTTGCTGCTCCAGCTGCAGTTATTTGCGTTATCCACAAGACAGCAAGAACAAATGAAAACAGCTTAACCAACTTATTCATAGGACCCCAACCCAAAAATTAAAACTTAGTTGCAAATGCAAATCAGTCGCATATATCAAGGATATCGTGGGCTGGCTGGCTGTTGAGGGAGAGAGTAACAGCTGGCTTGCGCATCGATACAAATCCTACTCCAGGACGGTTTGCGGGAGGACGCGATCTCCAGCAATTATTGAGTAGGCATTGCACTTGTAATAAAACATGAATATGAAAGTCAAGAAATAAACGCGATAGAGTCCCCCTAGCTCTTGAGGGTATCGCGACCATCCACGCTAGCCAAAATTGGGGAAAGGCTGAGGCGAATGACTGATATGGAAAAAGCTCAGGAAAGCTCACAAAGTCAGCCACATGAGCGCACTGTTGATAGCAAGGCACTCTTTGGCGATGAGCGCGAGATCACAATCTCCCATCGCGAAGATAACTACCGATTGTCGATCACAAAACTTGGCAAGTTGATTCTTACTAAGTGACGAACTTGCCATGAAAAAAGCCGACCTGAGATGAGGCCGGCTTTTTCCTAATTTTGACTGTTCTGAACCTTAGTTCAGAGCCTGCTGAAGCGCGAATGCATCGCCTTCGACCTTAAACAGGCCGTAGGAACCAGGAACGTCGCCAGCATTGTCGAAGTTCAGGTCGCCAGATGCGCCCTTGTAGTCGATGTCTTTACCAGCTGCGATCAGCTCAACTGCTTTCTTCCATTCACCTGGAAGAACAGCTTCGCCCTGTCCGTTGGACACAGCAGCCATCGCCTCAGAAACCTTAGCAGCCTCGCCACCAGCTTTTTCCAGAGCCAGAGCCATCAGGAATGCAGCATCGTAGGAGTTGGATACGAAGATTGCATCCGGGTTACCGCCAACTGCTTTGTAGGCTTCGTTGAAGAGCTCAAGGCTGTTGGACTTCTCACCTACTGGAGAAGAAGCAATGAATGTGGTCAGGTTTTCAGCACCGAGTTCACGGATGATTGCATCTGACTTCATGCCGTCGCCGCCAACGAAGTTGGTGAAGAAGCCGTTTTCCAGCGCCTGGCGCAGGATGGTCAGGCCAGTGCCATCACCGTAATCGAAGATTACAAGCGTATCTGCACCACCACGGGACAGCTCAGCAAGGTTGGAACGGTAAGATGCCTTACCTTCTTCGTGCGCTGAATATCCAGCAATCTCACCGCCATTTGCTTCAAATTCAACTTTGAAAGCATTTGCAAGGCCACTGCCGTAGTCGTTGTTGAGGTAGGCAACAGCAACTTTCTTTGTGCCGAGGTTCAACAGTGTACGGGCAAGTGAACGGCCCTGGAAGTCATCGGAAGGTACTGTACGGAATACCTGACCTTTGTCTTCCAGACCTGTGATTTCAGGAGAAGTCCCTGATGGCGTGATCAGCGTGATGCCAGCTGGAACAGTCACGGAGTTCGCAACAGCCAGAACGGAACCAGAGCAATGTGGGCCGATAAGACCTGCAACCTGTTCAATGTTTACCAGCTTGGTAGCGGAATCCACGCCGTTCTGTGGGTTACACGCACTGTCGCCTACAACAGCTTCGAGCTTCTGGCCGCCCAGAATGCCGCCCTGCTCGTTCACCTGCTGAATAGCCAGCTTTGCAGAGTCCAGCATTGGTGGAGCCATAGCCGCGATTGGGCCGGAAATACCTCCCAGAAGACCGACTTTTACATCAGCCTGAACAGCGTTGGATGCAAGTGCAGTAGCGCTGAACAAGCCTGCTGCCAATGCGATTTTCTTAAGCATCAGTTCACCTCCAAAGAGCCCTGTTTCAAATACTATCCGGATTAACCAGGGCGTTAAAATTGATTTCCACGAGTGCTGGCGTTACTTCGCTGCACTTTCTTGTTTGTGAAAGGTTTTGGCTTCTGGACTGCCAGCTGTTCCCTGAGGTTCCGGCAAGATTCCTTCCGGTCTGAACCGGAGGACCAATTGCAGAAGCAAGCCAATAATGAACACGCGCATGTACTTGGCTTTAATGGCGTATTCTGTTGGCAGTTGATCCGTTACAAACTCTGACGCAGACCAGATGATCCAGACAACAGCAACGCCGAGAAGGGCTCCGCGGTTGTTACCTGAGCCGCCGAGGATCAACATAATCCAGATCAGGAATGTGGCGATCATTGGATCAATGGCTTCTGGGGTTATGGACCGGTTAAAGTGAGCAAACAGCGCTCCACCAAGTCCCATCACAGCAGCACCGAAGATGAATGCTTCCAGACGACGCGCCTTGATGTCCTTACCCATAGCGGTTGCTGCATCTTCATTGTCACGGATACCGCGCATCATGCGTCCCCAAGGCGCAGAGATCTGACGCTCGATAGCCCAGTACACGACGAGCACGATGGCAAAGACGAGAGCGAGATAAGCCAGCTGGGAATACAGATAGGACAGATCACCAAATGGACGTGGGATCTTGTTCACACCACGTGCGCCACCTGTCATCCAACCTTCTGACTTGACGACCAGACGGATGATTTCCGCCACGCCGATTGTCGCGATTGCAAGATAATCAGAGCGGAAACGCAAGCATACCTTGCCGATTGGCCATGCAATTGCACCAGCGGCGACCATCGCGCCGATCCAACCGACAACAACTGGCAGTTGGTAGCCCCCCAGATGGACAGCGGATTCTGGTGCTGTGAGCAGTGCGGATGAATAAGCTCCAACAGCGAAGAAGCCCGCAATACCTGCGTTAAAGAGACCGGAAAAGCCCCATTGAATGTTAAGACCGAGAGCCAGAAGGGAGTAAATGCCGATAAAGATCGCCATGAACACCGCGTAGTTAAGCAGACCGATGAGTTCCATGGTTCATCTCCCTCCTACAGAACTTTACCCTTGAGCAAGCCGGTTGGCCGCACAAGAAGGATGAGCAGGAGGATCGCAAACGCCATAGCGGCCTTGTACTCTCCCGGGATAAACAGAACAGATGTTTCTTCAGCAATGCCAACAATCAAGCCACCGATCACCGCACCTTCCACACGCCCTACGCCGCCAAGAATTGCAGCTGCAAACATTGGCAGAAGCATTGTCCAGCCCATGAGCGGCTTCAGCTCTGTGTTGATGCCGAGGAAGAAACCGGAGGCAGCGCACAAGATGCCTACGATACCCCAAGTCAGCATTGTGATTTTGCGGTTATCGACACCCGAAAGTAACGCAAGATCAGGGTTGTCAGACATGGCGCGCATGGCCTTGCCCCACTTGGTTTTCTGCAAAAACGCCCACAATGCGCCGACAATCACGAACATTGCGATGATGGTGTAGATCTCACGATCACGGATGCGGACACCCCAGTAATCGTCAGGTCTGACGATACCACGGGTGTAGGTTTCTGTATCAACACCCCAAACCACCTGAACCACGGCACGCAGCATTAGAGCGATACCCAGTGAAGACATCACCACGATGATCTTTGGGCGCTCGGAGAGATAGTCGTAGAATAGCTTGTCGATGCCGATGGCCATAAACGCGCAAACAACCATCGCAACGGGAAGCGCAACCCAAGGGCTAACTCCGAAGATGGTCACCACTCCGAGGGCTGCAAATGCGCCGAGCGTTGCGAGGTCACCGTGCGCAAGGTGCGCAAATCTCAAGATACCGAATACCAGCGTGATACCAACTGCGCCCAGAGCGTAGATTGAGCCCAGTACGATCCCCGGCATGAGGTAAAAATTGACGAATTCCATGAATGGCATTGGATTTTCCCTTACTACCCGCCGAGGAACATTTCAGCGACTTCACGATCTGCGAGCAGCTCTTGCCCCGTTCCTTCATGCCGGTTGCTTCCAGCTGCAAGAACGTAGCCTTTGTCAGCAAATGCCAGCGCTTGCTTGGCGTGCTGCTCTACGAGCAAGATCGAAAGACCTGCATCACGCAGGTTGCGGGTGATCTCAAAAATTTGCTCCATGTATTTTGGAGAGAGACCGGCGGTCGGCTCATCCAGTAAGAGCAAAGACGGGTTGAGCATCAATGCACGGCCCATTGCCACCATCTGCCGTTGACCGCCAGACAGGTTTCCAGCCAACGCACTGCGGCGCTCTTTGAGATCAGGGAACAGGGTGTAGACCCTTTCCAAGCTTTCAGAAATGTCACCTTTCCGAAGGAAGGCTCCCATTTCGAGGTTCTCGTGAATGGTCATCTCACGGAAGATGTTGTTGACCTGAGGAACGTAACAAACACCGTGTTGTACAATACGGTTTGGCTTCCAGCCTGCGATGTCTGTTCCGTTGACGACAATAGAACCGCCACGGACCTTCAGAAGACCAAAGATCGCCTTCATCGCTGTCGACTTGCCAGCTCCATTCGGGCCGACGATTACAACAATTTCCTGCTCGGTTACTTGCATGTCGACACCCTGTAGGATGTCCGCATCGCCATATCCGCCACGAACACCAGTCATGGTGAGGATTGGTTTGCCGGAGTACTTTTGTTGCGCGGAGTTCTTTGACATTGGTTGCTCTGCAATTGCTTGAGACGTCATTAGAGTGCAGCCTCCCCAACCGTTTCACCGAGGTAAGCTTCAAGCACCCGCGCATCAGAACGAACGGTCTGGAAATCGCCTTCAATCAAGACAGAGCCTTCCGCCATACAGATGACAGGATCGCAGAGCTTCTCAATCATCTCCATATCGTGCTCAATCAGGACGAATGTGTAGCCGCGTTCCTGGTTCAGGATTTGGATTTTATCTTCAAGGCGGCGTAGCAATGTTCTGTTAACACCAGCGGCTGGCTCATCCAACAGCACCAGCTTTGCATCAGTCATCATTGTACGGCCAAGCTCAAGAAGCTTCTTCTGCCCGCCAGACAGATTACCTGCACGCTCATTTACAACATGAGACAGCTCCAGAAAATCCAGTGTCTCCAAAGCTTTCTGGCGTACTTCTTCTTCTTGCTTCTTCACGCTGCCAAAGCTGAGCCAGTTCTGGAATAAGTTCTCACCTTTTTGAGAGGGCGGAACCAACATGAGGTTTTCGAGAGCTGACAGACGATGAAACTCATGCGGGATCTGAAATGTACGTACCAAGCCCTTATGAAACAGCTGATCAGAGCTGAGGCGCGTTACATCTTCTCCCAAAAATTTAATTTTTCCAGCAGTAGGCTGTAGAGCACCGGCAATCAAATTGAACGTTGTGGTTTTACCCGCCCCATTTGGACCGACTAAACCTGTGATTGTGCCCTTTTGAACCGAAAATGAGCAATTATTGACGGCTCTAAACCCGCCGAATTGCTTCGACAGCTGTTCGATTTCCAGCATTATTATCCCCCCAGACTGCAAAGGACTGGCGTTTTATTGTTGTCAAGCACCTACCTAATGCCCTTAGTAGCATATTATTTCAAGGCAGGATTCCGCGCCATTTGCAGCCTAATCACTCGATTATTGTGGTTCTATCTGGACAAGTTGAGTGAAACTTTCCAGATTCCACCTCCTAACAACCTTCCCATAAGTTGCGAGGAAATAGCTTCGACTGCGCATATATTGCCTGAAGCATATAGATAATTCCACTTATATGCGCAGTTTGAAGTGTTTTTAGAACAAAATAATTTCACAAATTAGGTAATTTTCGCAGCAATCTTACAGATCGCTGCGCACCTGCCAAAGTTCTGGAAACAGCACAGTATCCAACATTTTTTTCAGGTATGGTGCACCAGAGGTGCCCCCGGTACCCATTTTGCTTCCAATAATACGCTCTACGGTTGTGAGGTGATTGAATCGCCACCGCCGAAAAAAGTCTTCAAAGTCGATTAGCTTCTCCGCGAGATCGTAGAAATGCCAATTATCACGTGGATTGCGATATATTATTTCCCAAGCCTTCTGAACTGACGCATCAGTTGTGTATGGCTTTGTGACGTCTCGGTTGAGTACTTCATCGGATATTTCGAAGCCAGCACGTGCAAGAGCACGCACCATCTGATCATAGATACCTGGAGCCTCGTAGATCTGATGAAGCCATGCTGAGACCTCCGGCATATGCTCATGTGGTTTCATCAAAGCTGGATTTTTGTTGCCAACCACAAATTCGATGGCACGGTACTGGTAGCTCTGAAATCCAGATGACTTGCCAAGGCTATCACGAAACGTGGTGTAATCGCTTGGTGTCATGGTACGCAGAATGTCCCATGCACTGTTGAGCTGCGCGAAGATCTTGTTGACGCGAGCCATTAGCTTTGAAACCTCAGCAAACTCATCCGCTGCCAAAGCTGAGCAAGCCTCCGACATTTCGCGGATCGCCAACTTCATCCAAAGTTCTGCCGTTTGATGCTGAATGATAAACAGCAGTTCATCATGAGCTTCGGTCAACGGAGCTTGCGCACCCAACACGTCGGGAAGACGAAGGTAATCGCCATAAGACATGTTTTCTTTGAAAGAGAGCTCAGCCCCATGATGCTCTAATTTGCGATCAATACTCTCAACCATGCTTATGTAACCTTGCTTTTTTGGTGGTATTCCGGCTTATCCCAGAGATCACCTGCAATAATTTCTTCAAGAATTTCAGCAGCTTTATAAACTTCTGCAAAGGAGAGGTACAAAGGAGCAAACCCGAAACGGATGATGTTTGGTGCTCGGAAGTCTCCAATCACTCCACGATCAATGAGCGCTTGCATGACCGCATAGCCCTGCTCATGGCGGAATGAAACTTGTGAACCGCGCTTAAGCGGATTAATTGGTGACGCAAGTTCCAAATTAGGACAGCGGCGCTTGACCTCGGAAATGAACAACTCACTCAATTCGATGGATTTGCCCTGCAATGCCTCCAAAGAGGTTTCATCGAAGACATCCAAAGATGCATCCAGAGCGGTCATGGCAAGAACCTGAGGCGTGCCAACTCGCATCTGGTCTGTTTTCGCAGATGGGGTGTATCCCAGATCAAAGGCAAACGGCGCATCGTGCCCCATCCAACCCGTTAGCGGATTGCCTGAATGGCTTTGATGTTCGGGTGCTACATAAACAAATGCCGGAGCGCCGGGACCACCATTCAGATATTTGTAGGAGCAACCAACAGCAAAGTCCGCTTTCGCTTCCTTCAGGTGGACCGGGAAAGCACCAGCAGAGTGGCAAAGATCCCACATTGCTAATGCACCAACGGAATGCGCTTTTTCAGTTAACGCTTTCATGTCGTGTTTGCGGCCCGTGCGGTAATCCACCTCAGTGAGCATCATGACTGCGATAGTTTCATCAAGAGCAGCTTCAACCTCTTCCGGAGCGACCAGACGCAGCTCTATGTCGCCGCCGGTCAGTTCTTTCAGGCCTTGCGCCATATAAAGGTCAGTCGGAAAATTTCCGGTATCGGAAAGGATAACTTTACGCTCCGGGCGCATCTTGATGGCAGTCGCCAGAACTTTAAAGACATTCAGAGAGGTGCTGTCAGCGCAGATCAAAGTTCCGTCATCAGCTCCAACGAGCTTGGCAATCCTGTTTCCAACTTTGCTTGGCAGGTCAATCCAGCCGTGGCAATTCCAGCCTTTGATGAGACTTTTACCCCATTGCTCTTCAACTGCACTGGCTAAAACCGCAGACACATTCTTAGGTAGAGCCCCCAGTGAATTTCCGTCCAGATAGATAATCCCATCAGGAATTGAGAAAAGCTGGCGCAATCGAGCGAGCGGGTCAGCTCCATCTCTTTGCTCAATGCTTACTGCATCCAGTTCCACTATCAGCCCCCTATTATCATTTTCATGATCACACTCTTTTTGGCATTAAAGCAATACCGAGCTGCGATTCCATTTTTTAATATTTCAAGTTTAAAGTATTTTTAGCAACAGTCTCGCCATGAAGTCTAGGTAAAAAGTATTATCTGGAATTTTCAGAACAAATATTCTAAATATGTAGAATAGGAAATCAAACTCGCCCAAATGGGCCGCAATCACAGCGATATCTTGCAATAGCGCTGAAAAAATATAAGCAGTACTCTAGATAGTCAGGGGCAGATCTAACTTCCTACCACAAACAAAGGAAAGCTCTGCTCACGGCTGAAGATCTGGATCAAACAAAAATGAAACTAGGCCGGATCACTGTTAAGGAAGAAACCCATGAAGAGTGCCCTTAGAAAGACAGAGGCACAAGTCTGGCCAGAACCAAAACGCCAGTTTGCTGCACTGCCTTTCAAGAAGAATAAAAAAGGTAAGCTACAGATTCTTCTGATTACGTCCCGCGAAACCAAGCGTTGGGTTCTCCCTAAAGGCTGGCCAATGAAGGATCTCAGTGGTGGAGAAGCCGCAGAGCAAGAAGCCTTCGAAGAAGCTGGCATTAAAGGTGAGCTGACAGATCAAGCTGCTGGAATCTATCATTACCCTAAACTTCGGGTCACCAAAGAGCCAATCCCTTGCCGCGTGAAGGTTTTTCCGTTGGAAGTGACTGAAATGCTCGAGGACTGGCCAGAGAAGGACGAACGCACACGGAAATGGTTCTCCGTGAGCGATGCTGTTCATGCCGTTGATGAGCCGGAACTGAAGGCTTTACTGGCAAACTGGTCACCTGAGAAAAACTAGGTAACAGCCTGTTTGCTAGGCATGCTCAGCCTTAAAGCGACGTTCCAGCCAGCGAACCCCTTGTGAGACAATCAGGATCAACACCAGATACTCCAACACAAGGACGCTGTAGATTTCGAGTGGTCGGTATTCTGTGACGACTAGCTCATTTGCACGCCTTGTAAGGTCTTGCAGGCCAATCACAGATACCAAACTCGACATTTTCAGCATGTAGACAAGTTGGTTCCCAAGGGGTGGCAGCATACGGCGGATCGCGAGTGGGAGAATGATAAAACGTAAACGCTGAAAATAGCTCAATCCGAGCGAGCGGCCCGCTTCGATCTGTCCCTTATCGACTGACTGTATGCCTGCTCTGAAAATTTCGGCCTGAAATGCGCTGTCTGACAAGGCAAGAGCCAGTACACCCGCCCAAAATACGTTGATCGAGATGTTTGCAACAACAGGCAAGCCGTAATAGACCCAAAAGATTAGCACCAGACTTGGCACTGAGCGCACCACTTCAACGTAAGTTCGGTTAAAGGCAACTCCGTACTTATTGTCTGAGAGCCCCGGCAGAGCAACAATAAGGCCAACAAACATAGAGATCGCGATTGCAGTGAGCGAGACGCTGACAGTTTCTTGCAGCCCGGCGATCATGAAACCGAGATTGACTCTTCCTGTCTCAGTATTTGGTGAGACTACATACCAGCCCCACTGATCTCCAGTGCAGCCCGCCAAAACGAATGCCAATGCGACGAGCACTGCTGCATTTCGGAAATTCAAGGTATCCACCTTCCAAATTTAAGAAGGCTGCCAACGGAAGCAAAACACGTAAGCAGCTCATGTATCTGCCTCAACACAGATAGATTGCCGGACACAAAACCTAGAGTGTCGTGCGCTCTTATACAAATCTTATAGGGACTTACCGCACACAATAAGTTGAAGTTGGTTTTCTCTCAAAAAACAGCGTTGTAGTTATCGCTAAAATGACTAGGTTTGGACTGGGCCAGATTCCAACTGCGTTTCAAGGAACTTTCATGAAGATGCTACGTTCATTTCTTACTGTAATTTTCGCCGTGGGCACATTGTTCTCCGGCTCTGCATTCGCGCAATCCGCGCTTAACAAAATTCTGGATTCCGGAGAACTGAAGGTTGGTACAACCGGAGACTGGAACCCAATGTCTGTTCGTGATCCTGCCAGCAATGGGTATAAGGGGTACGACATCGACATCATGAACGAACTTGCAAGCGATCTTGGCGTGAAGCTTACCTTTATTCCAACCGATTGGAAAACCTTGGTGAACGGTATCGTTGCAGGCAAGTACAACCTGACTGGGTCTGCCTCAATCTCTCCAAGCCGCATGAAAGTGGCCGGTTATTCTGAGAGCTACATTTCCGTTGAGATCCTGCCATATACGACCAGCAGTAAACTTGGTGAGTTCAACAGCTGGGACAGCATTAACCAAAAAGACGTTACGGTCGCAACCACACTTGGCACTACGTTTGAGAAGCTGAGCAAGGAATGGTTCCCGAATGCAACTATCAAGGTTGTTGAGGCTCCTGCTCGCGGTTATCAGGAAGTCCTCTCAGGTCGCGCTGATGTTTTCATCACCTCCAATATCGAAGGTGCGACGCTGAAAGCGAAGTTCAAGCAGATCACCAACGTGCCGGTTGCTGAAAGCAGAAATCCAACCCCAATCGCAATGCTGATGCCACAGACTGATCAGGTTTGGATCAATTACATCAACAACTGGATCAAGATTAAAAAAATGAATGGTTTCCTTGATGCGACAGCTCAGAAATGGGGTCTGGCGCAGTAACAAACTGCTCATAAAAGATAAGAAAGGCGCCTCGATTTGAGGCGCCTTTCTTATCTTGGGTTCATTGTGCGCTTATGCGTCTACCTGAATAAACTTAGCGACCCAATCCTGCATCGCTTTGCGGTTTATATCGATCGATGTTGCCGCATGAGAAAGAGACTGCATGGCCTGCCACCAGTGTTGGCATTTGGGCTTCAGCATTAGTTCTCCGCCAAACATGCCTGCAAGCTGCTGAGCCTGAGAAAACGTAGTGGCATAGGCAACATCAACGAGTGTTACGTGATGACCTACGGCATAAGGCTCAGCGTCAATCATGTCTTCCAAGCGCTCAAACGCAACACTCATATCATTGATCAACTGCTTGTAGACTTCGTCCCTTGGAGGCTTGCCTGCTTTAATCGGAGCATAAAATGCACGAACAGATGGCTCAATGCGCGTATCGTGCAGGCCTATCAGAGCTCTGACTTTAGCTCGCTCGATAGGATGTTCTGGCAGCAGAGCCGGAGACGGTGCGGTTTCCTCAAGATACTCAAGGATCGCGTTTGAATCCGACAGAGCGGCTTCACCATCCTTCAGGCCGGGGATAGAACCGGCTGGAACAATCTTCTTGTAGGCTGCTGATCCATACCCATCTGGAGGCGGTAGTTCGGCGTAATCCAGATCTTTCATGTCCAAAGCAATTCGAACTTTCGCGCAGAATACGGATTCTGGGTAGGCAAAAAATTGTATCATTGGATCACCAGATTGTGCTTAGCAACGGCGCTGATTTATGCGCACGCTTGGGAACATGCGGCAAACAAGAGCGCCTAGGAAGGAGGACGCAATACAATTTGTGTTGCACTGCAAACGTGGTGTTTTTAGCAGTCTATGAATTGTTTCGCCACTTCAACCTTTGGGTACGCTGTTTTTGGACGGCAAATTGCTTCGCCGCCGCAAGTGTCATCTTTGATAAGCTAGAGCTGCTTGGCGCTGTCCAAGTTCACCTTGAAGATCATCAGATCATCCCGACGCTCGACTTCACCTTCCAGCGAAATCAAAAGAGCGACCCAATCTTCAACCTCAGAGGTCAAAGGCTCACCATTCTCGTCAGCCAACACGAAAAACTCACTTCCCATAAGGGGCGTAGAGGTTACGAAAACGGGAGGAATACCACCAATGATGCAGAGATTTGCGCAGGCCTTGTGGGCTAAGCCAACACCTGGACGCATTGCGCCGTTGTAGCATTTGCCGTCACAGATCTCGCCAGTTAACCGCCATTTGCCTAAATGCTCTGCTGGTGCTGGTGTAAAGTTCTGAACTGGGTTTTCCGCAGCGCGAAGAGAGACCTTTCCTCCGACCTGCAGCATATCCAAATCACCACGCTTCAGCAAAATACCGCCCGCGTCAACAGGTTGCCCAACCAAAGGCCCGGCAAGTTGCTGCATACCCCGTTTGCCAATACCAGAAATCAGCATGGCATGCGGCTTGTCACGCCTATTTTCTCCGGCGGGAAGCCGGAGAAGTGGGTAAGGTTTTGCATCTACATAGCCCGTAAACGTTTGGTATCCAGCACCCCATGCAAAACGAGCATCACCTGGGTCCGGGACAGATGAGCCAATACCAAATGCCACACCAGCTGCTGCGCCAACGAGGATTGCAGAGATCAGGAACAAGAAGCCTTGCAGGCTCTTTGGTGGCTTCTTCGCCCAACCGATAAAGAAGGGGTCAGGTTTCTTTTTGGCCATTAGCTTCCCTCCACCATTATCGGAGAAACAGTAGGTTCAACATACGTTCCCGGTGGCAGAGCTTTTACGTTCAGCCACAAACGACCGTTTTCCAGTTTAAGGCGATATGTGGAAATTTTCTCTGTAAATGGTGGTGGAGATTTTCCATCTTCCAGGCGGTACTGATAGCCATGCCAAGGGCAAGTCACACAGCCATAAACAATCTTGCCTTCTCCCAAAGGTCCGTTCTGGTGGGCGCAAACATTAGAGATCGCAGAGAGCTTCTTGCCATTTCTGAAGATCGCGACACGCTCGTCATCAGTAATGGAGATAATTCTCGCCCGCTTATCAGGAACATCTTTTGGATCACCTGCATCCATCCAGGTGCCGCTGTCATCCATCGTATTCTGCTGCGTATCAAAGAGATGCTCTTTTCTTGCAGCAAGCAGATGCAAGGTAGCGACAAGCGCGACGGACGCCCCGACTGCAGTGGTCATGAAAGGACTAGCAGCGCTTTGCAAAGCACCTAGTGCAACGTGGGCAACAACCAGCGCATACGCCAGATAGATCCCCATATGGAGTGTCTTCCAAAGCGTAGGCTTTAGGAAATGAAGCCAGAAATCATGACTTGTAACTGCGAGAATGGTCAGGATCAGAAGGGCAAAGACTCCTAGGATTTCGAAAGGGAAACCCAGGAAACGATCAAAGCTGGTATTTACAATGAAGACCGAGACGTAACGATTAATCGGCGAGAATGCATTGTACCAGCCGAGGATATTGTCGACATGGAAGTACGCGAGAACGCAAGTGATCACGCCTAGGTGACGGCGGTTATACAGAAGCGGCAGGAAGCGCTTATCCAACCGTGCTAGGGGTCCGATACATAGAATGAACGTGAGCAGGAAGAAGACACAGGTTCCAAATGCCTGAGCTTTGTAGATGTCCCAATCAATCGGTCTTGTGACTGTCTGGAACATCGGCGCAACGTAGATGTAGATTCCCAGATATGCGCCAACAGTTGCCAAGACGACGGCATCATAGACAAATTTTGTACGGTTCCAGATTACCGGTACATATTTAACACTCACTGGTTTGCCTCCAGAGCCGACTTTGCTGTGTCGTCAAGGGGAACAGGCGGCTGTTCGTGCGTTCCTGTCGGACGCATCAAAAGCGCTAGTCCCAAAACGAGGGGAATAAGAATGGCCAGGATGAGCCAAATGGTGCGGTGGGCTTTTCGATAGGCACGCTGCATTACTTCTTGGCCTCCTGCTCTTCGTGGAGTTCTTTTTCTTCTTTATCGAGCAAGATTTTTTCACCGGAGCGTTCCAGTGCAATCCAACGCACAATGACAACTGGCCAAAGAAGGATCAGCCCCGGGATAATCTGCAGGCGGAAGAGAAAAGCTCCACGCGCAGCAAGTTCCACACGCCCCAGGCCAAAACTGATAAAAGCCAGAGCGACGACAAGACCAATCACGCAGTAAATTTGTGCAATCAGAATAATACCTTCAGCAACGATCATTTCTGCACCCTACTGATTTTGTGCTGCCGTTGTTGGCAGGGAGAATTAGTCATTGGGGCCGTGCCCTGCCCAGTTGATGCCAGCAAGCTCCGACATTTCCTTCTTCCAACTCGTGATATCATCGATAGAGAAATCGGAGATATGCGCATGCCCGCAAGCCCGGGCCATCACTTTCATCAGTTCAACTGAGGCCGTGAAAAACTTCTCTAAACGCTTTGCGGACTTTTCAACTTCCAAACGCGCGACCAGATGGTCTTTCTGAGTAGCGATACCGACCGGGCAGTTGTTGGTATGGCACGCTCTCATGGCAATACAGCCAATGGCCTGCATTGGCGCATTCGCCAAGGCTATTGCATCAGCACCCAAGGCCATTGCTTTCACGAAATCTTCCGGTTTACGAAGTCCACCGGTAATGACAAGCGTTACATCCCGTTGACCGCTGCGATCCAGATGACGACGCGCTCGCGCCAATGCCGGAATGGTTGGAACAGAGATATTATCTCGGAACACGAGCGGAGAAGCACCCGTGCCGCCGCCACGCCCATCGAGGATGATGTAATCAACGCCAACTTCCAGAGCCGCATCGATGTCTTTCTCGATGTGCTGTGCGGACAGCTTGAAGCCAATTGGGATCCCGCCAGTTTTATCGCGCACTTCATCTGCAAACTTGCGGAAATCTGCAGGCTTCATCCACTCTGGAAATCTTGCAGGCGAGATGGCGCCCTCTCCTGGCGGCAACCCTCTCACCGCTGCGATTTTCTCAGTCACTTTCGCAGCTGGAAGGTGACCACCAGTTCCGGTTTTTGCCGCCTGTCCGCCTTTGAAATGGAAGGCCTGAACTTTCTCCAGCTGGTCCCATGAAAAGCCGAAGCGCGCAGAAGCTAACTCATAAAAGTAACGCGTATTTTCTGCTTGCTCTTCTGGCAACATCCCACCTTCACCGGAGCAAATACCTGTGCCAACGCTCTCCGCTCCGCGAGCAAGTGCTATTTTTGCTGGTTCAGACAATGCACCGAAGCTCATATCTGAGACGAAGAGCGGGATTTGCAGGTGTAAAGGTTTTTGAGCTTTGGGACCAATAACGATATCTGTTCCAACGGGCTCTTCATCCAAACGCGGCGGCTTCTGCAGCTGCGCTGTCAGTATCTGGATGTCCTCCCATTGAGGCAGTTCTGTCGTTGGCACCCCCATAGCTTCAATTGTGCCGTGATGGCCCGTCTGCTTCAGGCCTGCACGTGCGTATGTTTGAATCAGTTTGTTATGGGGTTCTTCTTCCGTGCCATGAAAGTCCGCATACTCACCCAGATAGGCTTTGCGGAAATAGGGTTGCGGATTGTCCTTTGCCCATGCCTTCACTTCATCTTCATCAACATAGATGTTGCCGTCTTCAACGAAATGCGTGAACTTTCGCAGGCACTCTTTATTGTCATAGGCGCTGACGCCAGAATTCAGGCGATAATCCCATTGGTGCAGTCCACAAATCAGATTGCGACCTCTGACATATCCATCAGAAAGCAATGCACCGCGATGGAGGCAACGGCCGTAGAGGACGGAGATGTCCTCATCAAACTTTACGACAACGAGATCCACCTCGCTAACAAGTGCATGAGCAGGCTTACGATCTTCAAGTTCATCTAATGCAGCAACTTGCACTTTACGCATTAAGCGGATTCCTTACGCTTTGCAGCCCAACAGCTGTTTGAGTGCATTTCAAAATTCAGATCGCCAAGTTATTCTACGTACTTATCCATATCTGTTCTATTTAGCACAGCTGCAGAGTACATGTCCGAAACATCCCGGCGCATCAAAGTTGTAAGCTGAGAGTGTCTTAGAATAACTGCACATGACCTTACCCAAAGTTAGTATCTGACTTGCAAGAGAGCATTACTCTTACGAGTAAAATACATTTCAATCTGTTGCAGCTTCTCCCCCCGGATTACGTAGATAACACCCTAAAAACTTCAGTAATGACGGGATAGTAACGTTTAAACAAAGAAGCGTCAGTCTATCAAAATACACAGTGAGAAACACATGGGGAGTTGAGGGCAAACCTTGGAAAGTAGCTGACTCTCTGGAGGTCTTAAAGAATAAGAGGACAAGGAAAGCAGTAGCCAATTAATGTTTGAACCCAAGCAGTTCCATGCTTACTCTTGCTGTAAATCATCCGTATTTATGAGAGATATCCATGAAAATTGCAGCTGTTACCATCTCCGACCGCGCCAGTGATGGAACTTACGAAGACAAAAGTGGCCCAGCTATTCTCGCATATCTAGAAGAAGCTGTGACTAGCCCATGGGAGCCCGTCCATAAGATCATTCCGGATGGAATCGAAAGCGTCAGCACTACTTTGAAGCAATTGGCCGATGAAGATGGTATCGACCTGATCCTCACAACAGGTGGAACAGGCCCTTCTCCTCGCGACTTGACGCCTGAAGCGATGGAATTGGTGATGGAGAAGGAACTTCGTGGGTTTGGAGAACTGATGCGCCAACTGTCGCTGAAAGAAGTGCCGACTGCAATTCTTTCACGTCAAACAGCTGGCATTCGTGGCAAAAGCCTCATCATCAACCTGCCGGGCAAACCAGCCAGCATCAAAGCCTGCCTTGATGCAGTGTTCCAAGCGGTGCCGTACTGCCTGGATCTGATCGGCGCAGGGCGTATTGAAACAGATCCAAACGTGATCGTGGCGTTTCGTCCAAAGGCGAAGTAAGTACTTTACTCCGGCATCCAGGTTGAATGGATTTCCTGGGCTTCTTGTCTACCCTTGGCGGGTCTTGTTTCATCAACTTTGCCAATGGAGATAAAGCACAGGAACTCCTCATTGTCTGAGAGACCCAGCCCTTTATGGAAGGCAGATGAACGAGCACTGCTGCCGCTGGTAATCCGGGACGCATATCCCATTGCGTGAGCTACAAGCACCATATTTTGCAAAGCTGTTCCTGCTGAGAGCATTTGCTCATATTGGGGAATGCGGGTCTCATCCGAACCGTGAAAACATCCGATCAAAACCAGAAGCACAGGCCCTTTATGCGCTTTTTCCCGTGCACGAGTGAGCGCTTCTTCGGTTGGTTCATCTTGAACCTCTTCAACGGCCTTTACAAAAAGATCTCCCAGATCATTGCGTGCGTCTGTAGGGATCTCCAAAATCCGGAATGGATGTAGATGCCCGTGATCAGGAGCAGCTGCAGCGACCTCAATTATCAGCTTCATCTCTTCTCTATTCGGACCAGGCGCTTTCATGAGCTTAAGTGATGCTGATGTGCGCGAACGAATGATCTCGACCAGTTGTTGAGCGTTCATGATGACGCCTCTCGCCTTTAACTATTTATAGAACCGTAGAAATTCGTTTTCATATTACCCAGAAGCTCCTCTCAGTGACAAGGAGATACAAGCTATACCTTCCCTTGAGCGATGACAGCCCATGGTTGAGGCAACTGGACAAATATGGAATTTACCCTAAGGTAAAGTGATATTTCCCGGTCGGTGACTGCAAACATATTGGGCGTCTATTATGGGTTTCTCTTATTTAAAGGTTGGTTTAGGTGCAATCGTGATCGTAGCTGCAGCGGGATATGGCATCATTCGATCTGGCTATGTTGCCCAATATGTTGATCAGTCCCAAAATCAGGTTGTCGAACACACTCCCTATTCCATCAGCGCAGACGCACAGGCTTTGCACGACAAGCTGCGGATTGCAGACCTGCATAATGATGTTTTGCTTTGGGGCAGGAACATATCTCAGGAGTCAGAGATCGGTCACTCTGATCTGCCACGCTTCAAAAAAGGTAATGTAGGAGTGCAAATCTTCACAAGCGTTACCAAGTCACCTCGTGGCCAGAACTACAAGAAGAACTCGGCTGAGGCCTTTGACAACATTACCTTGCTGGGTTGGCTGCAAAGCTGGCCGTCTAACGCATTAAACAAGCTTTCTGAGCGTGCGCTGTTGCAAGCGCAGCGCCTTTACGATCTGGAGAAGAAGCATCCAGACGAGATTGCCGTTGTGCATGATAGAGAAGAACTGGAAGCTGTCCTGACAGCCAGAGCTCAAGGCTCTAAAATGATTGCTGGCGTCTTAGGCACAGAAGGCGGGCATGCACTGGATGGT
Organism: Pseudovibrio sp. Ad26; assembly: GCF_001623285.1. Classification (NCBI taxonomy): domain Bacteria; kingdom Pseudomonadati; phylum Pseudomonadota; class Alphaproteobacteria; order Hyphomicrobiales; family Stappiaceae; genus Pseudovibrio; species Pseudovibrio sp. Ad26. The sequence continues at coordinate 15,188 of NZ_LMCE01000025.1, read as the reverse complement.
GATATCAAGAACGTGGACCGGCTTTACGAGGGCGGATTGCGGCTGATGGGCCTACAACACTTCTTCGACAACAAATTGGGCGGCTCCCTCCACGGTCAATCCAAAGCAGGGCTCACCGATTTTGGCAAGGATGTGGTTCGGCTTATGGAGAAGAAGGAGATGATTGTCGATGTTGCTCATTCCTCTCTAGCAGTGGTTGAAGATGTGTTGGCAATGGCTACGCGACCGATTGTCGTTTCTCATACAGGTGTAAAGGGGATTTGTGACACTCCTCGCAATCTCACAGATGACCAGGTCAGAGCAATTTCAGCAAAAGGTGGGTTGATTGGTATCGGTTTTTGGGATGCTGCAGCTTGCGACATTAGCCCAAAGGGCGTTGCAGCTTCAATTGACTATGCTGTTTCAATTGCGGGTATCGACCATGTGGCATTGGGATCGGACTTCGATGGCTCTGTTACGACTGCGTTCGATACATCCGAATATGCGGTTTTGACGCAGGAACTTTTGAAAAGAGGTTTCACAGAAAAACAGATCGCAGCAGTGATGGGCGAAAACATCATCAGGTTTTTGCTCGAGAACCTTCCACAAGGGCAAAGCGAAGAAGAAACTCTCGCCTCAAGCAATTAAGCGCTCGAAGAGTTTAGTAAGCGCAATTCATCTATCTGATGAAACTGATAAATTTTAGGGGAAAGAAAATTGGCGCACCGGGGAGGATTCGAACCCCCGACCCCCAGATTCGTAGTCTGGTGCTCTATCCAGCTGAGCTACCGGTGCGCTGTTTCTTGCGAACAAGAATTATATGTTGGCCTAGTGCTATTTAAGCCATCTACTCTTTAGAGGAGAGTAAATGGCGCACCGGGGAGGATTCGAACCCCCGACCCCCAGATTCGTAGTCTGGTGCTCTATCCAGCTGAGCTACCGGTGCAGGCCGCGTTCCCTGCGGAACGGGGGTCTATGTAGCCGCCTTACTGGACCTTGGCAAGCGCTTTAGAGAAGTTTTTTGAAGTGAATTTGCGTTTTGGGGATAACAATTTCTGACTATCAGAACAAAGACGTAGGGCATTGCAGCCTAAACGTGAGAAAAACTGCACTTGCACAGTGCAGCTTTTCCAGAGATTAGCCCTTGCTGCTGTCAGCAGGGAATAGTCTCGTAACTTTTTCAGTCGCTTGCGCCCCATGCCGATATGGAAGCTGGATTTTAAAACAAGCTCCCGTCGTCACATCTTTCTCTAATGTGATCTTACCGCCATGCGCCACAATGATCTCTGCTGCAATCGCCAGACCCAGTCCTGTTCCGCCAACCTTGCCAGATGTCTGGAAGGCTTTGAATAGCCCCTCCTGGGCTTTTGCAGGGATGCCTGGTCCCGTATCAGAGACATAGATGGACAGCATGCCGTCTTTTACCTCTGAATTAATCTCGATACGGCAAACAACACCAGACGCACCTTTGGACGTTTCCATTGCTTGTACCGAGTTCCGGCAGAGGTTGAGCAGTACGCGGAATATCTGCTCAGGATCTGCTTCCAGCTCCTGCGTCTCCGGTACGTTGACGTGCATCTCGATACCGTCAGCATATCTGGACAGGCCAAGGACCTCCTCCACATCACGCAGGACGGATGCCAGGCGTATGACACGCAGCTCAGGAGCAGCTTCCTGTGCCTTGCCGTAGGACAGCACTGCACTGGTGTAAGCGGCCGCTCGGTCAAGTGTCGCAAGAATCTTGGGTGCAACACGTTGTACTGTCGGGTCGGGCAGTAACTCTAACCTCTCAAGGAACAACTGTGCTGACGCCAGCAAATTCCGCATGTCATGGTTGATCTTGGAAACAGCTAGTCCCAGGGCTGCCATACGGCGTTGCTGGTTCAATGTCTGGTTCAGAGACTTCTGCATGGACTGCAGCTGCATTTCAGCCTCACCCAACTCATCCGTACGTCCGCTTGGCTTGATAATCTCCCGAGCGTTCTCAGGGGATTCAGCAAACCGCATCATGGAGCCAGTGAGCCGCTGCAAAGGACGCAACAGCAATGACCGAATGGACAGGTAAACGAGCGCGGCTGTCAGGCATGAGATGAGGAGAGATAACTGCAGAATGTTCAGAGCATACTTCTGCAAATCGTCTCGCAGCAAAGATGCTGGGAAGACCATATCCACTCTGCCGCCTGAGCGCATATCGATATCGCCGATGACGCGGATCTGGCCGGTTCGCGTTCCAGTCAGAAACTGAAGGCTGCATCCGATCGCATCCCAGGGAGAATCTTGTGTCATGTCAATCGTTTTGGTGACGTTCATTTCTGAACTCTCCATAGCGATCAAATTACGGCGTTCTCCAAAGGCAAGAGAGATGGCCTGCGCACCAGTTGCTTCCAGTAGTTTGTGCTGGACCTGCGGAGACAGTGTCTCACTTTCTGACAACAATGTCGCAGCAACACCGCCGACTGCCAAACGGTCACTTAGCCAAGTGTTACGATAATTTGCAATTGAAGGTACGAAAATAAGAATTTCGCTGAGCATGACAAACGAGATCGTCAACATCAGAAGTTTGCCAGAGAGTCCCATGCCCCCGCGAAATAATCTGCGGTGTTTGCCTTTCGGAGTACCATCCGAGTTCAATTTTTTCGGTGTGACCTCTGTATCAGAGGTCACTCTCCCATTATTTTGAGCCATCCACCTACCTGATGAGTTGGTACACAATGATCGTGCAGCGCAGATTGTTGTTACGCGCTATGCCTTACTCATTTTTAGCAGATGACGTGTGTCAAGCAACACACTTCTCTCACAGCTGATCACAACTGCGTCATCCAAGCTTTCTCAGAAACGCCAGAATTCTGCGGACCCACGGATTTTTGGGGGCATCCGCATAATACGTAAGTGCAGCCCTACGAATTGCTTCATTTAGTGTCGGGTACGGGAGGACCACTCCTAAGAGAGCACCGACCTTCAACTTCTGAGAGATCATTAGAGCCAGCAGACCAATCTGCTCACCAGCGCCTGGGCCCACAATAGATGCTCCAACGAGCTGTCCTTTTCCGTTAGTCAGGAGCTTAACCTGGCCCTTGCCTTTGCCTTCAGCAAGCGCTCTGTCGTTTCCGGAAAACTCTGCGGTCAAGATTTTCAGTTTATCGCCCAGCTGTTCGCGTGCTTGCTGCTCTGAAAGACCGACCTGCCCAATCTCAGGCTCAGTGTAGGTCACTGCAGGCATTGTTATGTTGTTGTGGTTGACCGGCATGCGGAACAGGATTGAGCGAATGACGAGTGAGGCGTGTGCACCTGCCGCATGTGTAAACTGCGCTCCACCGGCGACATCACCAATCGCATAGACTTTTCGGTTTGTGGTGCGCAATCCGTCATCTGCTTTGATGCCTTTGCGGGTGTATTCGATGCCAGCCGCTTCCAAGCCAAGAGAAGAGACGTTCGGCGCACGACCTGCCGCGATCAGAAGATGGGAGCCTTCAACGGTTCCTTCGGCTTCATCATCAACCTTGATGGTAACTTTTACACTAGTGTCAGTGCGTTCGACGCTATTCACCTTGGTGTTTGCAAGGATCTCAACACCTTCTGATTCCATCTTCTCTATGACTTGAGCAGCATGGGTAGGATCGGTCACCGCCAATGGACGCAGCGCTTCGATGACTGTAACACGGCTTCCCAAACGACGGTGAGCCTGTGCCATCTCCATTCCAATTGGCCCCGCACCAATAATGATCAGGTGCTCTGGGCGTTCTTTCAGTTCAAACAGATTTTCGTTGGTCAGGTAAGGTGTGTTTTCGATACCAGGGATCGGAGGGACCGCAGCGCTGGAGCCAGTGGCAATGACAAACCGGCGCGCTTTGATGAGTTGCTCTCCGACTTTGACGGTATCTGCGGAGATAAACTCACCCGCGCCTTGAATAACATTTACACCCAAACCCTCGAAGCGCTCAACAGAGTCATGCGGCGCTATGGTGGCGATAACGTCATGAACGTGATCATTCACCTTAGAGAAGTCGATCTCAGGCTCCTGAGCACCAACCCCAAATTTTTCGGATGAACGGAAGGTGGCCGCGGCTTTACCTGCTGCAATAATTGCTTTGGATGGGACGCAGCCATAGTTCAGGCAGTCACCACCCATCTTACCCTTTTCAATCAGGACAACATCCACGCCAAAGGCTGCTGCAGCTGCTGCAACTGAGAGGCCGCCTGAACCAGCGCCAATAACACAGATGTCTGGGGTCAATGTTTTTGCATTATTGTTATTTGTCATCGAGAAAGTCCGTAAATTCGAAATTGATCTGTTCTGAGAATTATTTGCCGCGAAAACGCTGAACAATCGGCGGGATGAGCGCAACCAAGCCAAGCGCTGCAAATGCCCAAATCAGCTCAGGCGTTATGAGTGCGGAGATCTCCACTTCGCACGTCCCAGCAGCTGAACAACCCGGGTTTGCCTGCTCTTGCGCCAGGATCACACTATCCAGACCGGCACCAACGAAGGCATACGCGAATGTACCAGGGATGATACCAACGAATGTGGCGATCAAATATGTGCTCAACGGAACATGGAACAGTGCAGGTGCAATGTTGACGAGCCAGAACGGAAACACTGGAGTAAGACGCAGGAAGAGAAGGTAACTGAACGCGTTCTTGCGAAAGCCCTCAGACATCTTATCGAGGAACGGCCCTGCCCTTGCTTTGAGCGTTGCGCCAACCGATGTTTTTGCAGCAATGAACAGCAATGCAGCACCAATTGTTGCTGCGAGAACTGTGAGCAGGCCACCGAAGAACCACCCAAACAAAAAACCACCTGCAATGGTGAGCAAAGATGCGCCTGGGAAAGATAGCGCAACAGCGAGGGTGTAGACGACGAAATAGATGAGAGGTGTCAGGATTGGATATTCTGCCAGATAACCAGAGAGCAGTTGCTGGTTTTTGATCAGATTGCTGATTGTGATTTGCTGATGCCAGCCCTGAGAGATGCCATAGGCGGACACGGCAAGGATAACAAAGAGTAGTCCCCAGCGTTTGATGAAGCCCAAAGCTCCCTCGGCTGATGACTTGTTATCATTGTGTTCCGTGATTCCCATGTGCTTTTCCTTAGATGGTTTCAACGTTCAGACCTGAAAAGAACCGAAACCTCAGTGTTCTTGCCTAGTCTAGACTGAATAAGTTACTATGTTTTTTGCAGGCTCAATCGCCTAATGAATTGATGCTTTACAATTTTCATACAATCAGAAAGACCTCCGGTGTTATCACAGGTTCGTGCGTTACCCGTAGTTTCACTCTGTTTTGAATGAGGGGTAACAGCTCTACACGAGGCTGTGAGACAATAAAGAGTCAGGATATCGTAGATTCCGGCACAGCAATTATTGACTTGAAGCACGCACACTAATATAAGCGCCGACGAATAGGAGTGCGGATCCCCTGTGCAAAGTCCTGCAACTTGAATAAAGTCGCGGTGACTTCGGGGAGAAGACGCACAATCCAAATTAACGTTTAAGTTGGAGCCAACGGCTCTGCTAGGGTAATAAAATGAAGCGTACTTTCCAACCGAGCAACCTTGTTCGCAAGCGTCGCCACGGCTTCCGGGCACGTATGGCAACTAAAAATGGCCGTCAGGTACTGGCACGTCGTCGTTCTAAAGGCCGTAAGCGTCTTAGCGCTTAATCGCGACGTTGCGCGGCGGCATTCATTTCATATCCATTGAACAAAAGTTCCGCCGCAAAAACATGAAAACACTCAAAAAGCGCTCCGAGTTTCTTACCGTCGCAAAAGGCGGAAGGACAGCTCGGCGCGCTTTTGTCCTTCAAGCGGCTAAAACCCGCAGTGATGGCGACCCTCGAATGGGTTATACGGTCACCAAGAAAACCGGAAACTCTGTTGAGCGCAGTCGAATAAAGCGCCGACTCCGAGCCGCTGTCGCCTTCCTTGATTTGGATATTGCCCAGATAGGCGCTGACTATGTTTTGGTTGGCAGACGAGCTGCGCTTTCACAACCTTTCGAGGATCTTTTGAAAGACCTCAAAGGCAGTGTAAGAAATGCGTTCAAGCCTCGTAAACCTCGCCCTATCCGATCAAAACCGAACTCGCTGGCAAATTCTAAACCTCCACATGATAAAGTTGAGGCCAACTGACCAGTGATGACTAATAATTCCACCCTTTTGAAAATGAGTGATCCAGTCGATGAACGATAATCGCAATATGATCGTAGCGATCGTAATGTCGCTGGTTGTGCTATTGGGCTGGCAATATTTTATTGCCGGACCACAGTTAGAAGCTCAGCAGGACGCGCAACAGGCGCAGCTGGCAGACGATGCACAACAAGCCGGTTCCAGCTCACCCGTTGCACTGCCTGAAGGTGCATCCGGTCAAGTGGCTGCTCCTGGCACCGATAGCGGGACCGCGGCGCAATCATTCGTCAGTCGCGCACAAGCACTGGCTGCATCTCCTCGCCTGACCATTGACACCCCTAGCCTCTCCGGCTCTGTCAATTTGCAAGGCGCGAAGCTGGATGACCTTCGCCTGAATGACTACCGTCAGACACAGGCCAAGGACAGTGAAACTGTTGTTCTTTTCTCGCCGAAAGGCAGCCCAGAGCCATACTACGCTGAGCATGGTTGGGTTGCAGATCCAGGTGCACAGGTTAAGCTTCCGAATGCTGAAACTGTCTGGACTGCAGAGACTTCTGGTAACCTGACACCGTCTTCCCCTATCGCTCTGAGCTGGGACAATGGCGAAGGGCTGGTGTTCAAGCGCACTTTCTCCGTCGACGAGAACTATATGTTCACTGTTGACCAGGAAGTGCAGAACAGCGCTGGCCAGAACGTTCAGCTTTATCCTTATGGGTTGATTGCGCGTAACGGCGAGCCAGAAACCGCTGGCTTCTTCGTACTGCATGAAGGTCTTATCGGCGTTATCGGCGAAGAAGGCCTCCAGGAAATCAACTATTCTGACCTGATTGAGGATGGAAGCATTCGCCCAGGTCGCGCTAACACGGGTTGGCTCGGCTTTACTGATAAGTACTGGGCTGCAACACTGATCCCAACTCCGGGCACTGAGTTCCAGCCAAACTTCTCCTACAACGCCCGCACTCAGAACTTCCAGAGTGACTATCTTGGTGACGCGGTTCAGATAGCTGATGGCACTAAAATCACCAGCTCATCACTGCTCTATGCAGGTGCAAAAGTTACCAAGCTGATCGAAGGCTATCAGGCATCCTACAACATCGAAAGCTTCGATCTCATGATCGACTGGGGTTGGTTCTACTTCCTGACCAAGCCGATGTTCTGGGCAATTGACTGGCTCTATTCTCTGGTTGGCAACTTCGGTGTCGCTATCCTGCTTGTGACCGTTATTGTGAAGGCCCTGTTCTTCCCGCTGGCAAACAAGTCCTACGTCTCCATGAGTAAAATGAAGCTCGTGCAGCCGCAGATGACTGAGATCCGCGAGAAGTTCAAGGACGACAAGCAGAAACAGCAGCAAGCCATGATGGAGCTGTACAAGAAGGAAAAGATCAACCCATTGGCAGGGTGTTTGCCGATGGTTATTCAGATCCCAGTCTTCTTCTCGCTCTATAAGGTTCTGTTCGTTACCATCGAGATGCGTCATGCGCCATTCTTCGGATGGATTCAGGATCTTTCTGCTCCAGACCCAACCACAATCTTCAACCTGTTCGGTCTGATCCCATGGGATCCGCCAAGCTTCCTGATGATTGGTGTCTGGCCTCTGATCATGGGTGTAACCATGTTCCTGCAGATGAAGATGAACCCAGCACCAGCTGAGCCTGCACAGCAGATGATCTTCAACTGGATGCCTGTTCTGTTCACCTTCATGCTGGCAACCTTCCCAGCTGGTCTCGTGATCTACTGGGCATGGAACAACACGCTTTCTGTTGCACAGCAGGGAATCATCATGCGTCGTCAGGGCGTGAAGCTTGAGCTCTTTGATAACTTGAAGAGCATGTTCAAGCGCAAGCCTAAGGAAGAAAGCAAGTAAGCTTTCCTCTTTGAATAAGACTTCGAAAACGCGGCCTCTGGGTCGCGTTTTTTGTTTGGGGTTAGCACCTTTTGTGGTGAAGCTTCACCATGGCAAACATTAGGGCTGTGCTTTGGAAAACAGCACTCGACCAAATCAAGATTGCAGGTTAAAAGGCAGGGCATGAGCTCAGAAAAAGAATATTCAGCAGAACAACTGGAGGCGGGACGCCTTCTGTTTGCGCGTCCTTGGGATTTTATTACCAGTGTGAAAGAGATGCATCAGCTTCCTGAGCTGGATGGTATCGAGATCGCGTTTGCCGGTCGTTCCAATGTTGGCAAGTCCAGTCTGATCAACAAGCTCACTGGCAAGAAAACGTTGGCTCGCACATCCAACACACCGGGCCGGACCCAGATGCTGAACTTCTTTGGGGCAGAGCACTCCATCTTAAAGATTGTCGATATGCCAGGCTACGGATACGCCGAAGCACCAAAAGGTATGGTCGATGCGTGGACATCACTTATTTTTGACTATCTGCGTGGTCGAAGCACCTTGCGTCGTGTGTTCTCTTTGATCGACTCACGTCACGGCATCAAAAAGAACGACCTTGACGCCATGGCGATTCTGGACAAGTCCGCTGTGCCTTATCAGGTCGTGCTGACCAAGGCTGATAAACTGAAGCCGGGGCAACTGCAGCGCATGAAAGACGAGACGCTGAAAGTACTCGCGAAGCGTCCAGCTGCACATCCGGAAGTCATTGCCACATCTTCAGAAAAAGGCAACGGCCTGGATGAATTGCGCGCAGAGATCGCGCAGCTGGTCAGTTACGGCTAATCAATTGCAGGTGCAGGGGGCATATTTCCCTGCGCCCTCCTTTTTCGGATAGCGGCTCTGCAAACATATCCAACACGCCTTGTCCATCCTGCAATTCCCCTGTTCTCACGTTTTGCTGCCTTTTCCCCAGCCCGCCTTAACCCGTTCTTGACCTTGGGTCAATTTACCCCCCGAATATAGACAGACCGTCGTCGAAGGGGAGGTCGTCGAATGTCTGGAAAAGACAAGCAAGATTACAATCACAGTGCTAAAATCAGTCAAAGGGGATGATGTATGTGTGCAACTCCGTCCCTCCGTCACCATTGGGCTCTTGTGCCAGAGCATGCCATTACCAATGCGTTGACCTATGTTTGGCGTTTCATTCATGCGCTACCAACACTGCTGTTGGCAGGGCTGAATTTGAAGAAGTGGTACAAAGCTCGCCAGCTTGGGCCTACCCCGCTGGAACGCTCTCTGATTTCTGCCTACCTCCGTGATGAGTTCGTGCTGCACTATCAGCCGATCGTGCGAGTTGCTGATCGCAAGCTGGTTGGGGCTGAAGCTCTGATCAGATGGGAACACCCTGAGAGCGGCTTACTGCCCCCTTCCCGTTTCATCACCACTTTGTGCCGGAGCTGTCTTGGCAAGGATGTGGGCTACTGGGTCATTCGAGAAGCCTGTAAAGCGCGCAGCGGATGGAGCAATCTTGTTGATCCCAACTTCAAAATCTCCGTGAACATTTGCGGTAGAATGTTTGTTGACCAATACATCGTCTCCCGCGTCCAAAAGATTTTACAGGATACTGGCACACCCGGGCATTTCTTAGAGCTTGAAGTCACAGAACGGATTGATCTGGACAGAGCTCCTCATGCCATGGAGAGTATGCGCAAGCTGCAGGAGATGGGGATCTCAGTGGCCTTTGACGACTTTGGTACTGGCTTCGCCTCTATGAAGCATCTGTTGGATTGTCCTGTTGACCGGATCAAGATTGATCGCAGTTTCCTGTCTGGTGTGCCGACCTCAGCTGTTCATAGCACCGCTTGCGCTCACTTGATTGAACTCGCTCACTTACTTGACATGGAAGTGACTGCTGAAGGTGTTGAGACGGAAGAGCAGATGCAGTTGCTAGAAAGTAGCGGCTGCACCAATGCTCAGGGCTTTTTGTTCTCCCCTCCCGCGGGTGAAGACGGTTTTGCAGATTATTTGCGCGAGAGGCATTAGACAATTTCCTCGATTACTTGAGTAAATCCACGCAGGTTGGGATGACTGAACATTTGTGACGTGATCATAATGCGGTTATATACTTCACACGCAGTCCGTGTGATTTGCGTATCAGTCCTTTGTCTTCTCCAGGTGTACAAATCGCTATGAGTTTCTCGGAATCCAGTAATCGTGCGCACGTCATTGCCCAAGCTCTTCCTTATATGCAGCGCTATGATGACCGACGTGTTGTTGTAAAATACGGCGGCAATGCAATGGGAGATGACTCCCTTTCCCGCGCTTTTGCCCGAGATATCACTCTGTTGCGCCAGTCTGGTGTTCATCCGGTTGTTGTTCACGGTGGTGGTCCTCAGATTGGTTCGATGCTTGATCGTCTCAACATCAAGAGCGAGTTTAAAGGCGGCCTTCGTGTGACGGATCAGGCGACCGTTGAGGTTGTCGAAATGGTGCTGGCCGGCTCCATCAACAAAGGCATTGTGGCAAGCATCAACCGCGAAGGTGGACGTGCTGTTGGTCTTTGTGGCAAAGACGGTGACATGGTCACTGCACGTAAATTGCACCGCAAGCACCGCGATCCAGATTCCAAGATCGAAGAGGTTCTGGACCTTGGGTTTGTTGGCGAGCCCGAAGCAGTCAACGCCAAGGTGCTTGAGCTGATCCTTGAACGTGATCTCATTCCTGTTGTTGCTCCTGTTGCGCCGGGTCGTGATGGTGCGACTTACAACATCAATGCAGATACCTTTGCTGGTGCGATTGCGGGCTCTTTGAACGCCAAACGCTTGCTGTTCCTTACCGACGTTCCGGGTGTTCTGGACAAAGACGGCAAGCTTATCAAGCAGCTGACCCGTGCCGGAGCCCGGGCTCTTATTGAGGATGGCACAATCTCCGGCGGCATGATTCCGAAGGTTGAGACCTGTCTCGAAGCCCTTGAACAGGGTGTTGAAGGCGTTGTTATTGTTGACGGAAAAGTCGCCCACGCCGTTCTTCTGGAACTCTTCACCGACCACGGTGCAGGTACTCTGATCGTACCTTGATAATTGATGCAGGGAGGCGAAAGACGCTCGCCTCTCTTGCTATCCTTATTCTTTCCTGTTTTGCTTGGTATCAAACAACACTTATCGGCATAGCTGATAACTGAACGGATAAGCATGACCAATTCCCCATTTGCCAGCGTTGAAAGCTGGGTTTTCGATCTGGATAATACTCTCTACCCTCACCATTCAAACCTGTTCGATCAAATCGATCAGCGGATGTCTGAGTTTGTACAAAAGCTCACTGGAAAGCCGGCTGAGCAGGCGAGAGAGTTGCAGATCTCCTATTACAAAGAGTATGGAACCACTCTGCGTGGTTTGATGCTTGAACATAACATTGAACCTGATGAGTTCCTTGAATACGTGCATGACATTGACCACTCCGTGTTGGACCCTAACCCCCAGCTTGCAGATGCGATCAACCAACTGCCGGGCAAGTGCTACATCCTGACAAACGGAACGCGAAAACATGCGGAATCCGTTGCCAATCGTCTGGGTATCACACAGCACTTCGAAGACATCTTCGGGATTATGGAAGCAGATTTGATCCCGAAACCTGCAGAAGAAACCTACCAGCGGTTTTTGGAGAAGAACGGCATTCTTCCGCAGAAAGCAGCCATGTTTGAGGATCTTTCACGCAATCTGGTTGTTCCTAACTCTCTTGGAATGCGCACTGTGCTTGTTATTCCGGACGGAACACGCGAGGTTTTCCGCGAAGATTGGGAACTTTCGAGCGGCAGCGAGCCTCACGTGGATTTTGTGACAGATCATCTGGATGGCTTCCTCTATAATATCCTAGGGGAACTCAAGAATTAGAGGAATTCCTTCGAAACACGAAGGTGCCTCTGTTTCGCATCTCAAACTCCTGTAGGGGCAGTTTCGACCAAAAATTGCAATTTTTGCGCATAATAAGGCGCAAAGAGAAAAAATATCACGATCGTCTAGACGAATGCCGTTTTTCCCTTTATTGAGATTAATTCAAGAACTCATAAGGAAGGGCATTCGTCATGGTTTCACTGCGCGCGCTACACGCATTTTCACTGTTGGCCAAACACGGCCGAGCAGCTCGTGCCGCAGAGGATCTTGGCGTTACACCATCAGCCCTGACGCATCTGCTCCGATCATTGGAGAACGAACTTGGCGCCGCGCTTGTTATTCGTGATGGCCGAGGGCTTGCATTGACAGAGGAAGGCCAGCGTCTATCCACTAACCTTGGCAATTCTTTTGACCAGATCGAGCATGCTGTTGAAGCGTTCCGGCGCAGAAGCCGGACTGAGTTGCGCATTTCTACCCTTTCTACAGTTGCAACACGCTGGCTTATTCCACGCTTGCCGGACTTTCAGGAAAAGCATCCGGATATTGAGCTGCTTATCTCGACAAGTATGCGCGTCGTGGATCTTGACCGGGAGTCCTATGATTGCGCAATCCGGTTGGGGGATGGGGCCTGGCCGCATGTTGAGCGGCACCAGCTCTGGCAGGAAGATCTGGTTGTTGCCTTTGCTCCTCAGCTGAGCAACGGCGATCCGAACCCTGATATTAAGCTGCTTGATAAACTGAAGTTGCTGCATACCTCCTCCAGACGTGAAGACTGGCCGCGTTGGTTGAATGGCACCGGCCTGCCTCATCCGGATCAGACCTCTGGTGCGATGTTTGAAAGCCGGAACATGGCTATTCAGGCTGCTGTTGCGGGTATGGGTGCGATTGCGATTGATACCCGCTTTGTTGAACAGGAAGTGGCAGCTGGTCATCTGGTGGTTCCGGATTGGCCGCGTCTTTCTCTGGAAAGTGGCTATTGGTTTGTACGTAATGCGAACCGTCCTTTGACCCGTCCGGTGGCTTCCTTCCACAAATGGCTGATGGAACAATCCCAGCAGCCATTCAAGGCACATGAAGCAACCTAAATCGATACATGAGACAACCGGAAGTCTGAGAGTATTGACTTCTGGTTGGGGCTTGCGTACCCCTCGGTAGCTCTAATTCGAAACCCATTAATTATGAGAGTCTGCCGCCAATGAGCCAGATTGATCTTGCTGCCCTTGAGGCCACCATCAACGCTGCATTTGATGACCGTGATAACATCAGCACTGACACCACAGGTGACGTGCGTGATGCAGTAAACACCGCACTGAACCTTATGGATCACGGCAAGCTGCGCGTTGCGGAAAAAACCTCTGGCGACTGGGTTGTTAATCAGTGGGCCAAGAAGGCAGTTCTGCTTTCTTTCCGTCTGAACCCAATGCAGATCATCAAAGGTGGTCCGGATCAGGCTCCTTGGTGGGATAAAGTTCCTTCCAAGTTTGACGGCTGGAGCGCGATCGACTTTGAAGAAGCTGGCTTCCGCGCTGTTCCTGGTTCCATCGTTCGTCGCTCTGCATTCGTTGGCAAGTCCGCTGTTTTGATGCCATCCTTCGTAAACCTTGGTGCGTTTGTTGACGAAGGCACAATGGTTGACACCTGGGTGACTGTTGGTTCCTGTGCTCAGATCGGTAAAAACGTTCACCTTTCTGGTGGTGTTGGCATCGGCGGTGTTCTTGAGCCACTTCAGGCAGGACCGGTTATCATTGAAGACAACTGCTTCATCGGTGCTCGCTCCGAGGTTGTTGAAGGCGTTGTTGTTCGTGAAGGTGCAGTGCTTTCCATGGGCGTCTTCATCTCCGCGACCACCAAGATCATCGACCGCAATACTGGCGAAATCTTCGTGGGTGAAGTTCCTGCGTACTCTGTTGTTGTTCCGGGCTCCATGCCAGGCAAACCGCTTCCAGACGGCACTCCGGGTCCAAACCTGGGCTGTGCGGTTATCGTGAAGCGTGTTGACGCACAGACCCGTGCAAAGACCTCTGTGAACGATCTTCTGCGCGACTAAGTTTAAGGTCAGATCTGATCGATTAAAGCCGGGGCAATTGCTTCGGCTTTTTTCTTGTCTAACCGGCGCGAGTTTCACGTGTTTAAACGCACCTCTTAACCTAAAAACCGGCTCTGTTAGGCTATGAACACATTACCTCAAGATGCTTGTTGCTTCGCTGGAGCGCATGAGTATATTGCGCTTAGAATTTGTGAGGCCCCATGAATAAGAATAGCAATCTGCACAAACTTGTTTTCCAGCTGGATCCACATGACTGGCACGGCATTGACAGTGAAACTGTGTGGGTACGCTCGCTCGGTGGCAATCGCTATAAGCTTGAAAACACACCCTTCTTTGCTTGCGGCGTTGCCAATGGTGACGAGCTGCTTGCCAACCGGCAAAAAGGGCAGCTTGTTTTTGACAGGGTCGATAAGGCATCGGGTCATTCAACCTACCGGATCATGGTGGAAGAGACGACACAGCCAGAAGAATTCTCCAAGCAGTGGTCCAAGTTGGAAAAACTTGGCTGTACATGCGAGGACATTGACGCTGATCCACCGCTGTTCAGCGTAGATATTCCGGCAAAGGTCGACATCCACGTCGCCTACTCCATTCTGGAAGAAGGCGAAGGTCTTGGTATCTGGGCTTTTGAAGAAGGTCACTGCGGGCACAAGGTCTAGCATTTCAGCCCGCTCAAACTGACAAGCACGAATATCACCGCTGGATCATCCCGGCGGTGTTTGTGTTTGAGGTTCCCGCTTAAACGGGTGGAGCAAGACGAACAGGCTTTGCCTGCGCTACTTGTTGGATATGTTTCTTCGGCAATGGCTGTTCGCCTCGCCCGGGCCTTTTCTCATGAACACGCGGGCTCCCTCACGGACAGACGCGACTGACACGTTTGCGCATCACAGATGCGCTTCCATGCCTTTGACAGTTTCCTGTCACCACCGGACGTTCTCCGGAACGATCCCAAGCTCCCTACTACCACTGTGGTCTCAATAGGGTATGGCGCTTCACCGGACCTCCCGACACGATACGTTACCTCATGCCGGTAGCCCAACCCCGCCCACGCCGCGGAATGGACGGTCCACTCCTGCCCGAATGCGTGGGCACGGGACTAAGAGTAAGCAGGATTTTGGAGAGGGGGATAAGTTTTGTAGGCGAAAGTCAGTTGCTCTTTGTCTCAGTCCGCCGCCGTCATCCCGCATATGATGTACATACCGGAGACATAGGTGACAGGTGTTCGGAGAGATGGTTGACACATTAACATGGCATTCAGGGAGGGACCGGGATGCCTTGGAAAGAGTGTTCAACAATGAAACTTCGAGAAGAGTTTG
>NZ_LMCE01000024.1:0-117178 GCF_001623285.1 Pseudovibrio sp. Ad26 | reverse complement strand
CAGACAAACCTGAGATCTTCAACGTATGTTTTGCAGCAAACACAGTCGCAAAAATCGACTTAACATCATAACATGACCGTCACCCATGTCCCCGAACAAACGTCAACCATCTCTCCGGGACAAACATATGACGCGGGATGTAGCCCAACATTCGCTAATGTCTAAGCCAGGTGCTCTGGATCCCGGGTCTCCGCTACGCTTCGCCCGGGAAGACATCGTTGATCTTAAAGTGGCAGGCCGAGTTGCTTCAAGTCTGAGCGGAGTTTGCCCGCTTCGGAGAAATGCAGCGCCTTCATGCCAACGCCTTGGGCTGCTTCAACGTTCTTCAGCGTGTCATCGATGAAGACGAGGTTGGATGCCTCAAGCTGGTTTCTTTCCAACAGCACGTTGTAGATGGCAGCATCTGGCTTCAGGAGCTTTTCGTCACCGGAGATCACGGTATCGATGAAACTGTCTGCAAGGAAGGGGAACAGGCGCTTGGCGTCCTCAAACTTCTCGGTAGAGAAGTTGGTGATGGCATACAGAGAGATGCCCTTGTCCTTCAACTCTTTCAGGAGCGTGACATTGGCCTCAATTGCACCAGCAAGCATTTCTTCCCAACGCTCGTAATAGGCTTTGATCCATTCTTCATACTGCGGAAACTTGGCAAGCCGTTCGGCGATGGCATCGCCCCAAGGACGTCCTCGGTCTTGCTCCAGATTCCAGTCGTAAGGGCAAACCTCATTGAGGAAGAACTGGCGCTCTGATGCGTCTGGAATCAGGTCTTTATACAGGTTCTCCGGATCCCAGGAGATCAAGACATTACCAATATCAAACACGACAGCAGTGACCGGTGAGGACATAAGCCCCTCCTTTAGATGCAAAGATTGAGTTGGCCCAGTAGTATTGGCTCAGCATGCGGGATGCAATGCGTGGGATTACAAAATGACGCCTGGCTTACACGTGTGCGAGCATTGGCAGTGCGGGTTTCATATCACTTTTTGAGATGTAACTGGCAACCTGCTCGCCAATACCGAGCCCGGAAATAGAGACGTCCACTGGCTCGACTTCCTCGACGTTTTCCAGCACCTGCAAACCTGAATGGACATTCGCCATAAGCTCATGCTGATGGTCCGTTTCAAGGATCGCTTCCACCAGTGGCTGGGCTTCTTCTTTTGACTGAGGGGCCTTGCCGCCAAACAGATCAGGAAGGAACACTGCATAGCCTTCTTCTGCGATTTTCGCAGCCTGTAAGATCGCTTCTTCGGTTAATCCTGCCCAGTCATGAAACAGCACAAGTGCAGGCAGTTTCTTATCTGTCCGAGGAACAATGATGTAGGCTAAATTTCTTTGATGGTATTCCACCAGACGCAGCTCAGCAGCCTGTAAAGAGGCCGGTAGCGCTAATGTAGTTGCAGCGATGATCATAGGAATGCCAGTTTTTATTGAAGCTATATATAATAGAGATGCACGCCTCAATATATAACTTATTTTGATAATTCAACCTATGCAAATATGTTTGGGCAACTATCCCGTCTGCTCTTGTACGTATAGGCAAACAAAAGAGAAGCCGCACTTCTCCTTTAAGAAAAGTGCGGCTTTAACGCTGTGATCAACACCACTTTTAGGTCGATTACGACTCGCAAATCGCGCGGGTCTGGCGGGCAATCATAGCCTCTTCGTTGGTTGGGATCGCCATGACCTTAACCTTGGAAGATGCTTTGGAAATTGTGATTGCTTCCTTCGCGCGCGCCTTGTTGGCTTCTTCGTCGATTTCTACGCCGAGGAACTCAAGGCCCTTACAAACACCAGCGCGGGTTTGAGAGGAATTCTCGCCGATGCCACCGGTGAAGACGATTGCGTCCAGACCACCCATGACAGCAACCAGAGCACCCAGCTCGCGCTTGATGCGGTTGTCGTAATAGTCGAGTGCGCGTTTTGCATCAGGGCTGTCAGAATTTTCCAGATCACGCATATCCTGCGAGATGCCGGAAAGACCCTTCATGCCGGATTCCTTGTTCAGCAGGTTCGCGACTTCTTTCACGGACATGCCTTTTTCTTCCATCAGGTAGAAGATGACACCCGGATCGATCAAACCGGAACGTGTGCCCATTGCCAAACCATCAACCGGGGTAAAGCCCATGGTGGTGGTCACAGATTTGCCATTCTCGATCGCACACATGGATGCGCCGTTGCCGAGGTGAGCGACGACAACTTTGCCATCTGCCACTTCTGGCGCCACGTTGTGCAGCTCTTCCGCGATGAAGTGGAAGGACTGGCCGTGCATACCATAGCGACGAATGCCTTCGTCGTAGTATTTGGTCGGGATCGCGTAGGCTTCGTTCTTGAATTCCTGCGTGCGGTGGAACGCGGTGTCAAAACACGCAACGTTCGGCTTGCCCGGGAATGCCGCTTTGGACCCAGCAATACCTGCAAGGTTATGCGGGTTATGCAGAGGTGCAAGCGGATTGAATGTTTCAAGTTCCGCGGCAACTTCTTCAGTGACCAGCACAGGTGCAGAATATTTGGAAGAGCCATGAACCACACGGTGACCAATAGCGTCCACTTCGAGGTTCGGATCGAACTCCTTCAGCAGAGCAAGGATAACCTGCAGAGCCGTGTTGTGGTTCTGTGCTTCTTCGTCTGAGAGCGCACGATCCATGATCGTTGCGCCTTCAGCGGATTTGCCTTTAACCCAAGCAGATGCTCCCAAACCGTCGATCTGGCCGGAAAGCACACTTTCTTCGCCTTTGAACAACTGGAATTTGATGGAGGAAGACCCAGCGTTCAGTACAAGGATTGTTTCGATTGTCATTATTGTTTTCTCAGCTATCCCGAAATTACTCTGCAGCTTCTGCCAGATCCTGTTCACCAACATACGCAGCACCGTTGCGTAGGTAGTAGTCGTACATGGATGCCAGAGCACAAGAAACGAGACGCGCACGATCGTTGTCAGCGCGGCTGGTGAGGATGATTGGCACGCGTGCACCGGTTACAAGGCCAGCTGTTTCTGCATGAGCAAGGAAGGTCAGCTCTTTCACAACCATGTTGCCAGCTTCGAGATTTGGCACGATCAGCACTTCTGCGCGACCTGCAACAACGGATTCGATGCCTTTGGTGCGAGCAGCTTCAAGGTCAATCGCGTTATCCATCGCCAGAGGACCGTCAACGATACCGCCTTTGATCTGACCACGCTCAGCCATCTTGGACAGCACAGCTGCATCGATGGTGGATGGGATCGCCGGGTTTACGGTTTCAAGAGCGGACAGGATGCCGACTTTTGGAGGCTCAATGCCGATAGCACGAGCAACGTCGATTGCGTTCTGAGTGATATCAACTTTTGACATCAGGTCTGGTGCAATGTTGATTGCCGCATCAGAGACGATGAGCGGTGTTTCACGACCTGGAACATCCATTACGAACGCATGTGACAGGCGACGTTTGGTGCGCAGACCACCTTCGCGCTTCACAACGTGGCGCAGCAGGTCATCTGTATGAAGGTGCCCCTTCATAACGGACCGTACGCGGCCTTCATGAACCAATGCAACAGCTTTAGCAGCCGCAGAACCTTCATCAGGTGTGTCGATCAACTCGTAACCGGAGATGTCTGCACCGATTTTTTCAGCAGCAGCCTGAATGCGTTTTTCAGGACCACACAGGATCGGAATGATCAGGCCAGCCTGAGCGGCCATGACTGCACCACCGAGGGAGTTTGCATCGTCTGGACACACAACGGAAGTCGGGATCGCTGGCAGCTGGGCAGCAGTTGCAACGAGACGATCAAAGTGCTGGTGGCGCTTCATCAGCAGGCCTGGCAGCTCTTCTGCATCGTAAGAGATTGACTTAGTTGGTGCTTCTACCCGAGCTTCACCTTCAGCAACCAGAGTGCCATCATCAACTTTCACACTTGTTGCAAGGCGGATGATGTTATCTGGCAGTTTTTCCAGAACGGTTACAGTGACGTCGAGAACTTGATCCACTTTCACCTTGTTATGGAAGGAAAGTGTCTGATCGCGGTATACGCAGCCAGGACCTGGGAGGTAGTTGCCGACGACTGCTGAAATCAGAGTAGCACCCCACATGAACGGTGCGGATGGGCCATCTTTCTTCTCAATGCCTTCCCACTGCGCGTTTGGCAGATGCAGTGGATTGATGTTGCCAGACGCGTGCGCAAAAACGTAAAGATCGTTTGCTGTACAGATGCGGGAGCGAGTGACGGAATCTCCGACCTGGATTTGGTCATAGGTCCGATTGGTAGCCATTGATAGCCTCTTTTCATTTTCCACATACCGCACCAGCCCGAGCTCAAGAGTGTTGCGATAGGGCTCTTAAGGGGAGGTCTCAGCCATACTATCGCAGCTCTGTGACTGTTCAGCGATATGTGCGTTAAATTCTTCGCCAAGCTTGGGGCGCTTATTCAACATTTGAGCTAACAAATCTATCGGTAAAGATCACAAAACAGCAGTTTTTGGCGATCTGCGAAGTTATGACACATCAATATTTAGATTACAGCACTAAATCTTACGTAATTGTTCGTAGCGCAATGTAACATCAGCCATCGTGATATCCTACACTAAGGACCGTAGAGCAAAATCACGAAGCCCTTGGTTAAACATCCAAGCTCAGTTACTCGCTATTACTTGCCAAAATCCCATTTTCTGCTAGTTCGTTACGCATGCTGATGGTGGCGGCGACATCCTCGATCTTTTTCTTATTGTCACCCAAACGCAAAACCTCCTGGCAATCGGGGTTGCAGGAGTAGGTGAAGCGGCTGTTGTTGCGGTGGACGGCGACGTAGCCGGCCATTTCTGCGGTTACGGTGATCAGCTCTTCGACAACGGGCTCGGAGGCGTCGTTCAGGACGACCAGATTGGTTGTGCCGTAGGATTTGCCGGTGATCACGATTGTCAGGCGGTCGTGCACTGTCACATCTGCGATACTTGGGTTTCCAAGAATGATGGTTTCGGCAGGCTCTTCGAGACGGAAAACTTTTGCCTGGTCGGCAACCACTTCAACATCTGCATAGGCTGGTGCAGGTGAAGTCGCTGCAATGCCTGCGGTCATCGCAGTAGAGATTGCGACAGAGGCAATTTTTGACGAACGATCAGAGATCTGTTTTTGCAGCTTCCAAAACACGGCAAACCCCACCGAATAACTGTTAAATTTTACCAGTTATTTGTGCGATAATTTTAGTGAACGAAAACCTAATTTGCGCGTGTTGATGGGTCAGATATGCCGATAATGCGCTTTATGGTTAAGCACGAGTAAACATCGGCTCAACTTAGCCTCTTCACAGAGGTGAGCTGACCAAATTCGTTCTCGCCAATGCGTTTGAGAGCTGCCTGAATCCCCTCATAAGCAACTGTCATTGTGTAACCGTTGGCATGCAGCAAGGTCTCAGAATCAGACATTACGCCCACGTGCCCCTTCCAAAACATCAAGTCGCCGCGCTGCAGAGCTGGAAGATCACCGGAGAGGTCGAGCTGCTCACCCAGCATAGCTTCCTGCATATCCGCATCACGAGGGGCATTTACACCGCCTGTTTGCAATGCAAGTTGGATAAGGCCCGAGCAATCCAGCCCAAGTGTTGATCGTCCACCCCACAGATATGGTGTTCCGACCATAGCTTCAGCTGCTTTTACCCAGTCAACCGCTTTCTCAGCCTGCTCTACCAAGTGTTTTTTGACTATAAACGAGCCATCAGCAAGCTTTGCAAACTCCAGTCCTCGTGTGGTCTCGTGTCCTACCACGCTTACGAGCGCTCCCATTGAAACCTGCCCTAGTACTGGGCGTTTCATTTCGGCTTCCGGGTAGCGGTAGGTTCTCAGAGCCGTCACTCTGTGGGTTGTTTGCTCAACTGGGCCTAGCGCGTTCATCGGCAACCAGCCAACATAGCCGTCTGTTTGCAGCTGACCCCAAGACCATCCTTCTGGCGTTGTTTCGAATACACGAAAGGTTTCGCCGAAATTCAGTTCGGTATCGATCCCGCACGCAAAGTCTGGCCGAGCGCGTAGTTCAACCTTGTCTGCTTTTACAGAGTAGTTTGTTCCCTCGACAAAGCGCTCGGATTGCACCTGACCGCGATAGTCAGTCGAAGCCAGATCTGGCCTTACTGGATGTAAACGGCGGTCAAGTTGAACAGTCATGTGGGAGCTCTCTCCAATCAGAATGGCATAGCGGAATGATAATGTCTTGGTTCCGCCTTTCGATCAACGCGAAAGGTCTTGAGCTTTTTCTGATACCAGATCACCAAGCTGTTCCAGATACAGCGCCCCTGCAACTGTGCGTGTGACAACGACATTGCGTCGATCATTTTCATCACGCTTTCTGGAAAGCAGCTTGTTTGTTCCAAGTGTATCCAAGGCACGTGTAATTGCAGGCTTGGTAACCCCTAGCTTTTGCGCAAGTCCGCGCACGGTATGTGGTGGAGGCTCAAGATATACAGTTAAAAGAATAGACATTTGGCGAGCAGTCAAATCCTGATCTGCTGCGCGCACCAATTCCAACACTACATCATGCCATAGCTTAAGCGCCTGCGACGGGCGGATCTCTACGGGCATATTTATTCGTCCTAATCCCTATTGCAGGCTAAAACCTAGCCTGCAAATCATTTCGGGACCCTTACCAGATTGAGGTATTAAGTAATTTTGACAACGCAATCCGCACTTTGCTTAGTCAAATCGGGTCTTCAACATGTCGAAAAGTGCCCGAATTGCCTGGGCTTCTCCGCCATGGGTCCTAAAATCTTTCTCAATTGGGGTCCAACCGTAGATATCAAGATGTACCCAGCTGCCTGCGTTTTCAACGAATCTCTGAAGGAACAAAGCTGCAGTGATTGAGCCTGCAAAACCTGCTCCGCTTGTGTTGATGTTTGCCAGATCAGCTGTTTTGGAGGTGATGTACTTTTTGTATGGCTTCCAGAGTGGCAAGCGCCACAAAGGATCATTCACTGCTTCACTGTGAACAGCGATCGTTTCAGCCAAGTCCTCATCATCTGTATAGTATGGCGGCAAATCAGGCCCCAGTGCGACACGGGCTGCACCTGTCAGCGTTGCCATATCAACAATCAGCTCCGGGCTCTCTTCATCAGCCAGCGCAAGTGCATCGGCCAGGACCAGGCGTCCTTCAGCATCTGTGTTGCCGATCTCGACAGAGAGGCCCTTACGACTTGTGAAAATGTCTGACGGGCGAAATGAACGGCCCGAGATCGCATTTTCAACAGCTGGAATAATCACACGCAAGCGCATCGGTAGCTGGGCTTTCATGATCATTGCTGCTAGGCCAAGAACATTCGCCGCGCCGCCCATATCCTTTTTCATAAGGATCATGCCGGCAGCTGGTTTCACATCCAACCCACCACTGTCGAAGATCACACCTTTGCCGACCAACGTGATTTTCGGATCAGTCTCTTTGCCCCAGGCCGCATCAATCAGACGCGGTGCTCTGTCACTGCCATTGCCGACAGCATGCACAAGCGGAAACTCGTTCTCCAGAACATCACCCATAATGATTTTTGAGGACCCACCGTGATCTTCAAAAAGCTGAGAGGCTGCTGCAGCTAGTTCTTCCGGCCCCATATCATTTGCAGGGGTATTGATGAGATCTTTTGCAAGGTGCGCGCCAGCGATAATTGGTGCCAGCTCTTCCAAAATGCCCGGCTCGCTAATGACTAGCTGAGACTTCGGCGCAGGAATTTTCTTGTAGGCATCAAAACGGTAGGCTGCGAGAGAGAAACCGAGAGCGATACCAGCTGGATCTTCAAAGCCTTTTGAAAGTTCAAACGCGCCAGTTGGGAGCTTTTTGTTAAGAGCAGCGCCTGTTTCTAAAGCGTCTCTCTGGCTTTCGCCGTAGCCAAACAGAATGGTTTCAATCTCACCGGCTTCATTTGGAACTGCCAGAGTTTCTCCAAAAGCAGCTGTAAACTCCTGCGCTCTTGCCCAAGACTTTGCCATGGCACCAGAGGCATCAAGATGCGCGTCCAACTCACTCGCGGAGAGCGCTACAACCGGGATTGGATTTACTGTTTCATCGGCAGAAATTAACGGACCGTGCACCGGGAGCTCCATTTATGAGATGTTTGAAATTTGTGTTCTGTCCGATACGGACAGCGTTGTGGCAACCTAACGACGTTACTTGTTCTGCGCAAGACATTCGGCTTGCTGCTCCCCCGCCCAACCAAGGGCTCAGCCAAGCCAAATTAACCAGAAATTAGGGATAATATTAGATTTTCAAACAATATTTGAATTGCTTCGTTGCTGAGGGTTCCATGGCCGTATTTGACCGCACACACACAACCAAGATGTCTTGTGGCATTTTAAGAAGTGCAACAGCTGTTTCACTGCTGCTGGTTTGCGGGCTTGCACTTTCCGGCTGCGCAACCAACAAACAACGCGCTCAGGCATCTATCTCTCAGAGTCAGCAACTCGAGCCCGGCTCACAAGAGATGCAACAAGCCCTCGCCTACTGGGGCGGAGCGTATGCCAAGGACCAGAAAAGCCCACGTACAATCCTGAACTTTGCAGCAGCTTTGAGAATTGATGGCCAAGGCCAACAAGCAGAAGCAATTTTACGACGTGGTGTCATCGCCAATGCTGATAACAACACGATTGCGGCAAGCTATGGCAAAGTGCTCGCTGAAAACGGCAAGTTGCAGGAAGCGCTCAATGTCATTGAAAATGCGTTCGACCCAGCACAGCCAAACTGGAAGATGCTTTCTGCGAAGGCCGCTATTCTGGATCAGCTTGGTGAGACTAAACAGGCGCGCTCAACCTACCAGCAAGCGCTGAAGCTTTCACCAAATGAGCCAACTGTTTTGAATAATCTGGGAATGTCCTACCTACTGGGAGGCGATCTGCACAACGCAGAGACGACTTTGCGAACAGCACTGAATACGGGCAAAGCTGGCAGCCAGGTGCGCCAGAACCTTGCTCTTACCCTCGGCCTACAAGGCCGCTTTGACGAAGCCGTTCGCATCGCCCAATCCGACATAGACCCACGCCAAGCCGCCGAGAACGTGGCGTATTTGAAGACGATGTTGGGTAAGGCGTGACGGGTTAGAATGTTTGCATCGCCTGAATTACCGCAGGACCGATGATTACGATGAACAACACAGGTAAGAAAAACATTATCATAGGAACTGTTAGTTTCGGAGGCAACGCCGCAGCTTTTCGCTCAGCTTCCTGCATCCGAGTTTGCCGGTTCTCATCTGACAAAACTCTAAGAGCATTCCCGATTGGCGTACCATACCTTTCAGCCTGAATTAGAGCAATAACAACATTATTGACGCCTTCAAGGCCAGTCCTCTCTGCTAGGTTTTGGTAGGCCTTCTTTCGCTCATCTAAGTAGGAAAGCTCTGCGTTGGCCAGCACTAGTTCTTCAGCTAGTGCTGCAGATTGCGCTCCAATTTCTTCCGCAACTTTCTTGAAGGCCGCTTCAATCGACATACCAGATTCAACACAAATAAGCATTAAGTCCATCGCATCCGGCCACGCCATGCGAATAGTCTCTTGCCGCTTCGAAATTTGATTCTGCACAAAAATACTTGGGGCATAGAAGCCAACTGCAGAAATTAGGAGGCTGATACAAAGAGTACCCAAGATCGGAATATCTAACTTTAAAACAATTACTAGATAAGCAAATGCAAGAGCAAAAAAACCTATTGGTAATACAATCTGCAGAAAAAGGTATGAGTAGAGAGGGGATGGCCCTCTATAACCCGCCATCTTGAGTTTTTTTATTACGCCATCATTCGATAAAAGATTCTTCAAGTTATATTTATCGACAAAGTCTCGCACACTTTCTTTAGGGCTACTCCTAAGCGCTGCACGTTGAAACTCTTTGCTATTGGCAAGGCGATTACGCTCGCGTGTTCTAATTTTCTCTCTCTCAAGAGCAACTGACTTCATGCGCTTTTTAAGTTCATCGCGCTCAAAAAAAGGCATCAAAAGCGTATAAGCAGTTCCAGATACTGCGAGCAATGTGAGAATGACTACAAATAAGTTGTTATTTCCAAGATCTGCAAATGTCATCTCTGGATTCCTATATCTTGAAATCAATCATTTTCCGCATGACCAAGATCCCAATAGTCATCCAGGTAAGGCCAATAGCTACGAGAATTAGACCAATATCTGTATCCACGAGCAAACGAATATAACTTGGGGCGATTAAGTACAACATGATCGTCACGATGAAGGGGAGGGAGCCGATGATTGCTGCCGATGATTTTGCTTCTTGGCTGACCGCTCGAATTTTTCCTTTCATCTCCTTGCGCTGTCGTAATGTCTTTGAAAGATTGTTGAGCGCATCTGAAAGGCTCCCGCCAGCTTGCGCTTGAATAGCAAAGACAATTGCAAGGAAGTTTGTTTCCTGCAAAGGCACTCTTTTAGGCATATTCTGAATTGCTTCAGCCAGCGGTATACCCATTTGCATTTTATCTAAAACCAGTGCGAACTCTAACCCAACTGGATCTTTCGCCTCAGAAGCAGCAACATGCAGACATTCCCCTAATGGCATGCCAGACTTGATGCCACGAACTATGATATCGACTGCATTTGGAAATTCATCAAGGAACTGATTGAAGCGTTTTTTACGCCTCCTTGAAACGTAGAATCGCGGTAAACCAAAGACTCCTACAAATAAAAGCGCTATTGAAATCCATAAGGACTGTCCTGAAAAAAAACTTACCGCGAAGACAATGCAACCACAGACCACTGAAATGAAATAGAACTTGGACTTAGACCAAGACAAACCAGCTTGTCCTATCCAATCCGTAAAAATAGGTTTGTCTGCATTTTTCTTCTTCGCAGCTTGCGCCGCTTCCATAGCGTTGAGCTGGTCCTGAACAGTTTTCCTACGGGCCGTGACATCAATTTTCTGAGACCGCCCACTTTGTTGAGTTCCATTTTTCTGAACCAACCCCTCTTTTCGTTTCCCAAGTTTGTCTTTGGAAAACACGGGCATCAAGAGTGTAAACGTGACACCCACGACACTCACCATGATTAAGGCTGTGATCAGATAATCAGCGAGCGGAGAAGCCAGAAAGTTATTCAAGTCAGCCATGCAGTCCTCCAGAAACATCTGAAGCATCCAGCGCGCGCGCCAATCGTTCTTCTTCGTTGAAGTATCTTGCTCTTTCCCAGAAGAGCGGACGGCCAATACCGGTAGAGCGGTGTTGACCTACGATCTTACCGTTCGCATCTTCTCCCGTGATGTCATAGGTGAAGAGATCCTGCGTCGTGATGACATCTCCCTCCATACCTACAACTTCAGTGATGTGAGTAATGCGGCGCGAACCATCTCTCAAGCGCGCAGCCTGGACGATAACATCAATCGAGCCAACAATGATCTCGCGTACTGTTTTAGATGGAAGAGAGAAGCCACCAAGGGCGATCATGGATTCAATACGCTTTAGACACTCCCGTGGTGAGTTGGAGTGGATCGTGCCCATTGAGCCATCATGACCTGTGTTCATTGCCTGAAGCAAATCAAATACTTCCGGGCCACGAACCTCACCTACGATGATACGTTCAGGACGCATACGCAGACAGTTTTTTACAAGATCACGCATTGTGATCTCTCCCTCACCTTCCAGGTTTGGAGGTCTGGTTTCCAATCTCACGACATGTGGCTGTTGAAGTTGAAGTTCAGCACTGTCTTCGCAAGTGATAATGCGTTCCGTGCTATCGATATAGCGCGTCAAACAGTTCAAAAGTGTGGTTTTGCCTGAGCCCGTACCACCTGAAATAACCGTGTTACATTGTACCCGGCCTATGATTTCAAGGATCTCAGCGCCTTCACGCGAAATCGAACCAAAATTCACCAGCTGATCGAGGGTAAGCTTGTCTTTCTTAAACTTACGAATTGTCAGCGCAGGTCCGTCTAATGACAGCGGTGGGGCAATCACGTTTACACGAGAGCCATCAGGTAGACGCGCATCACATATCGGGCTGGCTTCATCAACACGACGGCCAACCTGAGACACAATCCGCTGGCAGATGTTCATCAGCTGGCGATTATCGCGAAATTGGATGTTTGTTTGCTCCACCATGCCAGCTGTTTCGATGTAGATGGTGTTCGCCCCGTTCACCATGATATCGGCAATGTCATCACGGGCTAATAGCGGCTCAAGTGGTCCGTAGCCCAGCACATCGTTACAAATGTCTTCGAGCAAGTCTTCCTGCTCAGCAATCGACATAACGAGGTTTTTAAGGGCAATGATGTCATTGACGACATCCCGGATCTCGTCACGTGCATCTTCTTGATCCAACCGGCTCAACTGCGAAAGATCGATTGCCTCCACCAGCGCATTGAAAATAGACGCTTTGGTTGCATAGTACTCCTGAGTTCTTTTGGTCTCCGGAGCTGTGTCCTTTGGCTTTTCTTGCTGAACTTCTGCAGCAGGCGATTTAGATCTTATGGCGCTTGGCGTGTCTTGAACAGCAGGCGTTACCGACTGTTTCTGCATCACTGGGTTCACAGGAGCAGACTTTGGACCTTTATTTCCAAATTCACCGTTGCCACGTCTACCAAACATATTCTTCCGCCTTTGAAATCAGCACAAACTCAACCAGAGGACTATTTGCGGACTTTTTTAATAAGAGATGCGATGAGCGACTTGTTTTTTGTATAGGTTTCAGCCTTGCCCGTGACCTTAGCCGCAATCTCTTCAAACAAACCAGCAACAGTATGTTTGCTATCAAACTCTGCAATCATCTGACCATTGTTGGAAGCAGTCCCGAACAAGGCTGGTTCAAACGGCATTGCTGCTAAAGAAACAACATCTAAGGCACTACTAAACTCATCAGGCTTAATTTCAGGGCGCTTAGGAATGCCAACCTTATTCAAGACCAAATATGGTTTTGTATCGTTTGGTCGGAGTTGCCCAATGCTATCGACAAGGTTTTTTGCATTTCGAAGATTTGCCAGATCAGGCTCCGCTACAATCAGGACTTCATCTACATGAGCAAGAATATGCCGAACCCAGCTGTTCCATGTGTGGGGCAAGTCAAGAACAACGGTCGGCGTTCCTTTCTGCATCACTTCGATTACCTGATCAAACTTGTCAGTATCGAAATCATAGGTCTGTTCAAGCGTTGCAGGAGCAGCAAGTAAACTCAACCGGTCATTACATTTAGCAAGCAGACGATCCAGCAATGTGTCATCAAGGCGATCTGGAGATGCGATTGCTTCCATTATACCTTGCAGTGGATCCTGATTGAAATCTAAGCCTGCGGTGCCAAATGGTAGATCCAAATCAGCAATTGCAACATCATTGTCGAGCGTTTTTGCAATTGACCAGGACAGGTTATGAGCTACAGCAGACGCTCCACAACCACCCTTTGCACCCAGAACCGCAATTGTTCGCCCGAATGGCTCCGCATCAATATCAGAATAAAACTGACCAATCGTATTGATAAGCTGTGCGATATCTATGGGCCCAACAATGTACTCACCCACACCACGCTGGATCAGCGCGCGATAGAGATTTACGTCATTAACACGTCCAATAACCAAAACATTGGTGCCGGCATCACAAACCTCTGCAAGCCGATCGAGCTCTTCAATCATCTCGCTTGAGCTTGCAAGTGACTCTACTATGAGAAAATTAGGTGTCGCCGCACTTTGAAATGTCTCAGTAGCTGCCCGGATACCGCCTTGCCGCACCATTGTATGGGTCTTAGACATCCGACGATCTGCGCTCGCCTTCTGGATTGTTTCTGCAGTTTGGGCATCCAAGCAAAAGGCTTGTACTGATATCCGAGGGATACTAACAAGATTAAAGTCTGAAGTTGAAAGCTGACCAGATACATCATGGTTCTGTTCAACATCCAATTTAGAATGTGCAAAATCATTCATATTTTGGCCCACTAATTCTGTCCAATGGCTGAAATTGTTGCCCCGACGCCAGTTTTGTATTCGCCTGCTGTTACAGCACCCGAACGGTTGTTTGTCAGGATAACATTTGTCCTAGCTGGGTCGCCCGGCCCCAATGGGCGTGGACGCAATAGATCGTTTGGCTTATCGATCATTGCAGCTAAGTTTGCCTGAGTTGCACACCCAAAGTTGTAGTAATCTGCGTTTTGGTTATCGCCTAACATTGCATTGGGCCAATTGCCGCAATCACGAACAACGCCTTTAACACGCATAAATGAAAGTCGAACGGGAGCAGATGCAGCCATGTCCGATACCGCATAACTTCTCATGACAATATGATCGGCTGCTACTCCACCTTTTTTCAATGCAGTACGGATCTGCGGCGAGACTGCTCTCACGGCGGCCTCATTCCCGGAGCCTGATGGAACCAAAACCTCAACAAATCCATTTCCATCTATGCTTGCTTGCTGACCAAAAGCAGCAACAGCCGTTTTCATGGATCCGTTAATTTTGCGCATCTCCCCAGCTACGGGAATATCAAAATTTTCAGGCGCTTCTGTAATGACAATTGGATGCCTTTTTCTATAGTCAAAATCCACAATCGACTGCTGTTCGACATAGGATGGTTGCGACTGGCATGCTCCGAGCATGACAATAGTACTAAGCACGACAGAGGCTGCTTTCAATTTAGTGACACATTTGAAAGTGGGCGACAGCAGGGTACTCATTTCACTTGTCCTCACTCGTAAATGTAACCAATTTTGCCGTGATAACTTCCTTTCACAGGTGCATCTGTTGTCCTGTAAATACGGCTCAATTGATTTAAGAATATTGTAGACTGATCGCTTGGCGCTGCAAAATTTTCATCAGGGCGCACGATCTGAGAGCGTGCAATAGGCCTTACAACATAAGGCGTTACAAAGATCACAAGTTCAGTTTGGCGATTGATGTAATCACGGCTCTTAAACATTGTGCCAAGAATCGGGATATTCTTTAGTCCAGGTATCCCATCAATTTCTTGCCCATAATTATGCTTCAGAAGGCCTGCCATAACCAAAGTTCCTCCTGAGGGCAGTTCAAGTGTAGATTCAGCTCTACGTACTTTAAGTGCTGAAACTGAAATAGCGCCTGCAATACTTACAGCCCCTTCAGAACTCAATTCACTGACTTCAGTCCTTACACGAAGTTTGATCCGTCCTTCTGACAAAACGACAGGAGTGAAATCAAGTCCAACACCGAAAGGCTTGAACTCAAGACTAACTTTGTTGTCTTCATAAGCGACAGGGATAGGGAACTCGCCACCAGCCAGGAAGCTGGCGTTCTCACCGGAAACTGCAACTAATGTTGGTTCCGCCAGCGTTCTCATCACCCCCTCGCGCTCTAGCGCTTTAATTGTAGGATTGAGTGTTCCGCCATCAAACCCTAACTTTCCTGCTAGGGTGCCAGCATTCACAACAGAAGGGTTGATGTTATAAGCAGGTGACGTGTTGAAACTTGCATCAAGTGCGCCGATTTTGAGTGAGCCCTGAAGGTTCACACCAAGTTGTTTGATCGTTGTGCGTTCAATTTCAGCTACTGTAACTTTGAGCTGGACTTGATCTTTCTCGGCGACGGCAATTGTGTTGACGATCTTTCTTTCATCGTTGCCTACAAACTTCAGCGCAATATCGTAGGCTTGTTGGGCTTCGAGGGCAGAGATTGCTGTTCCTGAGAGGACAACGCTTTGATTGACAATATCGGCATTGATCGCAGAATTCGGCAGCAATCGTTGGATGAGTTCCACCAGGCCTGACGGGTCAGGTTGTACGCTCAGGTTGAACGATGCCAGTTGGCGGCCACCATTGCCAAACAGAACTAATGATGCCTGGCCAATTTTGTTTCCGAAGACAAATACGCGGGTTCTGGTGCGGACAACAGCATCTGCAATTTCTGGATTTGAGACGAGGACGTCACGGACTTCCTCGTTTGTGTTGAGCACGATAGATCTTCCCTCACCAACATTCAGCTGGCGAACTTTGCCGCGGTGCTGAGAGGTGACTTCCACAGTCGCTTCGAAATTACTCTGAGCGAATGCTATCTGCGGTCCGACTAAAACCAAGGCAAAGACCAGAAGGAACTGTAAGAGAGCTCCTCTGACGCGGTCTTTATGCGGTAAACTTCTCGCCAGACTAATTTGTCGATGAAAAACCATAGTTTACCTACTAATTTCCGTTAACAGACTGGGAGGCAATCCCATACTTTACAAACTTCACACCACCTTTGACGCGCGGAGGCTGCTTCACACCGTCTTTGGAGTCTGCTGCGCTGCGCAATGAAAGTGAGAGAGTTCCCATCTGGGTTGCGCGAGCGATGGTTTCTGCCTCATGAGGGAAGAGTTCCAGTGTGGCTGTCTGGTCCGGAGACATTGCCTTCTCGCTGTTCTCAGAGGCCGTCGTGGTATCGATAGCGAGCACCTTGATATTCTCGAGGAGCGTTTCACTGATGAAGCCGTCTTCGCGTTTTTTGGCTTGCATGCTGATCAGCACGTCAACCTTGTCTCCTGGAAGGATGAAACCACCTGCGGTAGAGACTGCATCAACCGGAACAGCAACGGCGCGTTTTCCTTTTGGGAGGATCGCTGCCAGGAAGCCTTTGTCCGTATCGATGAGACGTTCTGCGCGAATTGGTTCGCCGCTAAACATCGCTGCTTTGATAATCTGTCCCAGAAACTCTTCATCTGCATTTGGACTTGAGCCGCGCAAGATTACACCGTCAGTTACAGATTCTTCCGGCCATTTGGCCCAAGTTAAATCACCTTGGGTAAGAGATGTACCGACTTTGAGGTCCTGCGCTGCAACAAGAATTTCCAGTGATGGTATTTCTTGTTCTTGCACAACAATAGTTGGCGACTGCTCCCGGGAACCGGAAGACAGGTTCAGCCAGGCGGCCAACCCGCCGGCGCTTAAAGCGATAATTAAAACTAGTAATCTGGAGGCCTTCATGTGGCACCCACCCTCTAAGAGATTTAGCTAAGCAGCATTCGTTAACCCTAATTTGAGCAAAGATTGTCAAGACATAGTTAATATTCCGTAACATCACTACATTTGTATTTTTTACTTATGTGCATAGAGTCAAATTAGGAATATGCATGAACAGCAATAGGTTAGCGCCAGTGAAAGCACACTAGTTCAAAACATTAATACTTTACTAAGATGATTTGCTCGCGAAATGCTCAGAAAGTTGGAATTTGAGCAAACCAGAAGGTCTTCGGGTACACCTGAATCCCCGCAATTGCGATTGCAATCCCGTATGGAACGCCTGCTTTTCTGTCATGCAATCTTAAGAGCCATTCCTGCCCCTGCATGAACTGCGGAAAGTACGGAACCCTACGCAAGGCCAGGATAACCAGCGTTAATGCTCCGCCATAAATGCTGGTCAGCAAAATAAAGTCCAGCATGTTCATCGAGAGACCGAGCCAAAGAGAGATTGCAGCGAGGAACTTCACATCACCGCCGCCCATAACACCGAGCGCGAACAGACCGAAGCCGACAACCATCACACCGAAGCCGAGTGTGAAGCTCATGCCAACCTGTTCTAGGGGCAATTGCAATAAGAAGGCCAGACTGACAAAGGCAACGACTATAATCAGGTTGAGCTTGTTCGGAATCGTCATTGTGAAGAGATCAAAGAATGCGGCGATTGCAAGCAGCAATGGAAAAATGATCAATAGTCCATTTGCAATCATGTCGTGATCTCCCCCACAAATACCATGTTATGGTTTTGCAAGGGTAATTCCAAAGAAGGCCTTAACACTTGGTAGTTTTGTCTCGCTAAAATTCATTTATTTACAAATTTAATTGTTTGGCTTCACCAGTTCCCACAATTGAAGATCACGCTCGGCTGCGTTTGGCTGCGCAGTGGTATTTTTAGCAATAAAAGAGGTGCTGGTGAGCGTTGGTGCGGACACCATGGCAAGAATCGCCAGAGCGATGAGGCCAGAGATGAGGCTGAATTCAATAGTCGCGCTGCCCAGATCTCGCTGGAACAAACCTCGGATTATGGAGAGCATCAGGTCACAACTTAATTGTTATAGTTGTGTTTGATGCTACTCCTTGCAGCTAAACCTTAGATTGATCTGCGCACTCAACTTCTTCCGGTATTTGGCACTCTAAACTAAGGTTTCATCAAGAATCAGGTGAACTTAATACCCGACTTCCAAATCGACTAGGTTCTCGAGCGCTTCACCTCGCTCAAATCCCTTGATTTGCTGGGCAACATATTCGGAGAGAGCTTGTGGGTCGCTCTCAGCTGCCACATGCGGTGTGATGATGCAATTTCTCTGCTGCCAGAGAGGACTTGTGTCAGCCAGAGGCTCAATAGCGAACACGTCAAGGCTGGCACCTTTGAGCTGGCCGGATGTCAAAGCTGTGTTGATCGCAGCTTCATCCTGAGTCGCACCACGTCCGGCGTTGATATAGACAGGCCCTCCTAATGCGCCAGATTGAGACAACATAGCCAATCGCTCTGCATTGACCAGCTTGTGCGTGGCAGGTGTTGAGGGCAACAGATTGATCAGAATGTCTGTACGATTAAGGAACGCCTCAAGCTGGTCTTCACCGGCAAAGCTTTCAATGCCGTCTGCATCTTTTGGCGAGCGAGACCACCCGGCAACGTTGAAACCCAGCGCTTTGAGGGCTTTTGCTGAATCCAACCCCAGCTCACCAAGCCCCAGAATACCAACGCGTACGTCCTTTGCTGCCCATTGCCTGTGTCCATGCCAAACACCTGCCTCCTGCTGAGCGGCATAAGTTAAATGTTGGCGATGGTGGAGAAGCGTTTGGAAGACCACCCACTCTGTCATGCGGCTGGTGAGGTCTGGGTCAACAATCCGGACCAACGGGAGGTTGGGGAGTTCCGGCAATGAGGTCAGATGATCGACACCTGCGCCCAGTGAAAAGATCACCTTGAGGTTTGGCAGGGCAGAAAAGACGGCAGGGTCCGGTTTCCAGGCAAGGAGATATTCTGCTTTTTCGGGCTCAGCGACGCCGCCGTTCCAGCCCTCAATCTTTCGATTGGGAAGAAGTGCCTGCAAACGGTCGATCCACTCAGGTTCGTTGAAGCTTTTGAGAGATAAGACCAGGTTCATGAGGCACTCCATTGTTGAGCGTATTTTTGTTTGAGACCAGCAGGCTCATCTCACAAATACGCTGTAATATATCAATCTGTGATTTGTTTTATTCAGAGTCGACGAATTCAGCAAGCTGTTGGCGCTTACGATCGACGACGAGACGTGTCACATCCGGTCGGCTGTAGTGGCCGGTCGGGTCAAAGAGTTGGCGATCAGCCCGCACCAATGCGTGATCTAATTCTGCTGTGATCAGGAGTTCTTTGCCTACCTGTGGTGCGACCACCCATGACCCATCAGGTGCAGCGATACAAGACCCGCCATCAGCGAGAAACTCACCACTGTTTTCGAGTATTTCTGCTAGTTCTGGCGTATCCTTTGGAAAGTCTGCAGCACGCATCAGCCCTGAGACTGATAGTACGTAGCTTCTGCTTTCTTTGGCAACAAAACGTGTTGGATCCTCTGTGTTCCGCAGGCCACCCGGCCAGACGGCCACGTGCAGGTCTTCTCCTTGCGCATACAGGGCGACGCGTGACAAGGGCATCCAGTTTTCAGCGCAGTTCAGGCCACCAACCGTAAAGCGGCCCAGCGGATGGACACGCAAACCGTTGCCATCTCCCGGTGCCCACGCAAGACGTTCTGCATAGCTTGGCTGCAGTTTACGGTGCGCAGAACCGATCTCTCCGTTTTGGTCGATGTAGACCAGCGTACAATACAGACTATGCCCGCTTCTGTTTGCTGCCCTCTCCATAACGCCGAGATACACGGAAATGCTGTGTTTCTTCGCCGCTTCACAGACAGCATTCAGATGACCGTCCTCAATCACTACGGCTTGATCAAGGCATTTGGCGTACATGGCTTTTTGCTTTGGGTCATTGAAGCGTGCACCGTCTGTGCGTTCAATCCAAAACGGATAGCCCGGCACCAGTGTCTCTCCAAATGCAACAAGTTGGCAGCCCTGCTTGCCAGCAAGCTCTACCGCATCAATCACTTTGTCCAAGGTCGCTTCACGCTTCAGCCAGACTGGAGCGATCTGCGCGAGGGCGACTTTGATTTTGTCAGATGCGGACGGGTCGTGAGATAAATGCGTTGCTTCTAAAATTTCCATGATTCAATACTCAGCTTGCAGATGCGAAGATCACACTCGGGTTTGGCGGGGCTGCAAACAACAGAGTCTATCATTCAGGCACTGAAGCACGTCAGCACTACCTGCTTTGAGATTCTGTTGTTTCAGATCTTGATCTTACTATGAGGTAGGGGTGCCTGTAGCTGGTCGTATCCCTCAACTTTACTGAATTTTTTGAGAGACAAAACCTAAGCTAATCAAAACCCTGCCCCAATAAATCTGCCTGAGTACTTAATTTTATTCAGTGTCGATGAAATCCGCGAGTTGTTGACGTTTCCGATCAACGATCAAGCGTGTCACATCTGGTCGGCTGTAATGACCTGTTGGATCAAAGTTCTGGCGTTCACCACGTACCACGGCATGGTCCAATTCTGCTGTAATCAGAACTTCCCTACCGACTTGCGGCTCAACAACCCAAGACCCATCTGGCGCAGAGATGCAGGAACCACCGTTTGCAAGAAAGTCATCGCTGTTCTCAAGGATCTTGGCAAGCTCCAGCGTGTCTTCCGGGAAATCTGTTGGGCGCATGAGGCCAGAGACTGAGATCACATAGCTTCTGCTTTCCTTCGCAACAAAGCGGGTTGTGTCTTCGGTGTTGTGCAGACCACCCGGCCAAACGGCAACGTGAAGGTCTTCCCCTTGCGCGTACAGAGCTGCGCGGGACAGGGGCATCCAGTTTTCAAAGCAATTGAGACCACCAACGGTAAAGCGGCCCAGCGGATGGACACGCAAGCCGTTGCCATCGCCCGGTGCCCATGCAAGGCGTTCCTCAAAGGTTGGTTGTAGCTTGCGGTGTGAGGAGCCGATCTCACCGTTCTGATCGATGTAGACCAGCGAACAATAGAGACTATGACCACTTCTGTTTGCAGCACGCTCCATGACACCGAGATACACAGCGATGTTGTATTTCTTGGCAATCGCACAGATGCCATCGAGATGGCCGTCTTCAATCACTACACCTTGCTCAAGGTATTCCGCGTAAATCGCTTTTTGCTTTGGATCGTTGAAACGTGCCCCGTCGGTGCGTTCAATCCAGAACGGGTAGCCCGGGACCAGTGCTTCGCCGAAGGTGACAAGCTGACAGCCCTGTTTGCCTGCGAGCTCTACTGCATCAGCCACTTTTTTCAGTGTTTCTTCTCGCTTCAACCAGACCGGAGCGATCTGTGCGAGCGCTACTTTGATCCGGTCAGATTCGGCAGGATTTTGTGTTGTATGTGTTGCTTCTAAAATTTCCATGGGGATCTACTCAGGTTGCGAAAATGTCAGAGTCACTGGCGAATGCCTTGAATTCGAGAGCATTGCCCGAGGGGTCTTTAATGAAAAAAGTTCCCTGCTCTCCCGGTTGCCCTTCGAACCTGATCTTAGGCTCCAACAACCATTCAATAGTTTCATGTGTTTTCAGTCGATCAGCAAGCATCTTCCATTCATCCATTGGCAAAACAACGCCAAAGTGAGGAATGGGCACAGCGTCGCCATCAACGACACCAGTGACTCCAAGGGGAAACTGTGTTTTTTCACGAAGGTGGGCGGACATCTGGTGTCCGAACAGGTCAAAATCGACCCACTTGCCTTCAAGTTCTCGGCCTTGCTTACACCCAAGCACGCCCATGTAGAACGTTTTGGTCTGTTCCAGATCATCAATCGGAAATGCCAGATGGAATGGACGCGCCATGTTCAGCCTCACCTTACTTGCAAATTAAAATCCGTATTCTGGTAGAAGCCCTGAAGGCCACTTACCTAGAATAGGCTCTATACCCAAAACTCATGCTGGAGTTGTTTTAAACTACGTAAAATTTCATAGATAGACCAATGACAGTCACATAGACATGAGTTAAACTCATAGTATGAGCCGACATAGTCTTTCGATCACTTCACAGATCCTTTCCGTTCTTCCTGTTTTCGATGCAGCAGCGCGTCATGGGAGCTTTACCCGGGCGGCACGGGAGCTTGGCATCACACAAGGGGCTGTGTCCCGCCGCATTCAGAATTTGGAAGATCAGTTGGGACTGGTGCTGTTTTCGCGTCAGGGGAAAACGCTTGCACTTACTCAAGACGGGTTGCTGCTGAGCCAGAAGGCAAAGAATGCATTGAAGCTGGTTGAGGATCTTGAGCATGAATTGAAGGGGTCTGTTTCAGGTCAGCTGCGTATCGGGACGCTACCCTCACTTGCCAATCTCTGGTTCATGGAGCGGATCAAAGGCTTTAAGCAGGCCTATCCCGCCATCAGCGTTGATCTTGTTACCATCCCAGCCGACTTTTCGGCTGGTCATAAAGATCCGGTCAACTGGGATCCTTCCAGTGTGGATGTGGCGCTTACTGTGGGCCGTGGCAGTTGGCCTGCTCTGGAGAGCTTCCGGATTTGTGATGAAGAGATGGTTCTGGTCTGTCACCCAAGCCTGTTGAGGGATACCCAGCCGGAGAGCATAGAAGATCTTCTGGGTCTCCCCCGCCTCATTCACTCCACACGCCTGGGCAGTTGGGAATACTGGGCGGAGGCACACAAGCTTTCAAGCTACTTGCCCGGAGACACCTCCCTCTCCTTCGAACATTTCTTCATGGTATTGGAGGCTGCGCGTCAGGGCCTTGGCCTCGCCTTGCTTCCCTCTTTGCTCATTGAGAAAGATCTGGCGGATGGGACACTGATCGAGCCAGTCCCTGCACGGCATCTGACGGGGAACACCTATTACATTGTTGGGAGTTCAGCTGCCTGGAGGCGTCCGGCAGTGGCTGCCTTGCGTGATCATCTTCTACAGAGCGAATAGGCGCTTACCGCCGGTCAAACTGAAAGGGTGATGGCAACTCATCTTCTGCAAGGTGTGTTGTTTGTGGGGCTTGTGATGCAGCTGAGGAGACGTGATCTGTTGCTTTGCCGCCCAATTGCATCTCATCAATCTTACGAGCTCGATTGCCGATTTTGTCGCCTGAGATCATGATCTGATCCAGATCTTTGTTGGTCTGGGCAAAATGGGTTTGCAGTTTGGAGACACGCTCTGTCAGACGGCCAACATCCAGCAAGAGCTTGCCAACTTCAGCCTGAATGAGATGAGCCTGTTCGCGCATGCGAGCATCGCGCAGCACAGATTGAATAACTTGCACAGCGAGGACAAGCAGAGACGGTGAGACGATGACCACGCGCAAGCGGTGGGCTTTTTGCGTCAGGTCTGGGAAGCCTTCGTGGATCTCAGCAAAGAGGCTCTCAGAGGGCACGAACATAAGCGCCGTGTCCTGTGTTTCTCCCGGGAGGAGGTATTTGCCTGCAATGTCTTCCAGATGCTTGGAGATATCCTTTCGGAAGCGAGCGGCAGCTTCTTTCAAGTCCTGCTTGGTTTCTGCATCCTTGATGGCAGCGAAGGCCTCCAGTGGGAACTTGGCATCAACGACCAGTGGCGGGGCTCCCGTCGGCATATGGATCAGGCAGTCAGGTCGGGAGCGATTGGAGAGTGAGCTTTGAAACGAGAAGCTTGTTGGGGGCAATGCATCATCAATGATTGCCTCCATTCGTCCTTGGCCAAATGCACCCCGGGTTTGCTTGTCGTTCAAAACCATCTGCAGGTCAGTCACCTGCCCTGCCAGCTCACCCATGGTTTTATTCGCTTTGTCGAGCAGTGCCATGCGCTCCTGCAGGCCTGTCAGACTGGCATGGGTTTGACGATGGGTTTCCAGAACAGACGCACCCAGCGTTTTACCAAGACCATCAAGGCGATCATTCACCACACGCATCAGATCTGACTGACGGGAGCCGAAAACCTCTGCCATGGTTTGCATGCGACCTGTCATTTCTCCCTGAGAGCGGACCAGATCCGCCAGCGCGGCTTCTGTGTATTCTGCCCGCTTTTGCTCCAGCACCGATGTACCACGCACTTTGTTCAGTTTTGCGCGCAGGCTCATGATCCAGATGAGCAGCAAAAGGAAAAAAAGGCCTCCACTAACTATGGCTGCCTGAATATATGAGAGGGTGAATGCACCGTATGTGAAGACTGTCTGTTCCATGAAACAAACATAGAACACTTTGCAACACCGGGATACCTCTCAGCTTTCTTGGATGCACTGCAACCCACATCCTTCAATTGATGGGGAGTATCCATTAATAGCCGCTAACCAAAAGCCTATAGTCAACGACTTGGCAAAGTTCTTATAAGAGGATATGAAGCGTAAACAACACTATCAGCTGGCCTCACGTTGAGCAGACAGCTTTGCAACGAGAACAACTTCAAAAGTAATTATGACGATTCGCGAGATAAAATTTGTCCCGGAAAACTGCCTTCGCGAGAAGTGCGCTCCGATTGAAGACATCAACGACGAAATCAGAAAACTTGCCGACGACATGCTGGCGACCATGTATGACGCGCCGGGTATTGGCCTTGCAGCAAGTCAGATTGGCGTTTTGAAACGTATGTTCGTTCTTGATGTTGCAGAGCGCGAGAGCGAAGAAGACGATTCCGTTGAGAAACAGCCAATGGTGTTCATCAACCCAGAGATCACCTGGTCTTCTGAGGAGAAGAGCACTTATCAGGAAGGGTGCTTGTCCATCCCTGGCGTTTATGAGGATGTTGAGCGTCCAAGCGAAGTGCGCGTTTCCTTCCTTAACGTTGAAGGCGAGAAGCAGGAAATTGAAGCTGCCGGTTTGCTGGCAACCTGCATTCAGCATGAGTTGGACCATCTGAACGGTGTGCTGTTCATCGATTACCTGTCCCGGCTGAAGCGTGACCGGATCGTGAAGAAGATGATCAAGCAGGCGAAACAAGCCTGATCATCTTGGTATTGCGAGTGGATTAAGCGGCCTTCTTTGGAGAGCCGCTTTTTTTTTGTTGTTTTTTCCTTGTCCTTCCCCACCAGCTGACGCATTAAGTCTGGAATACAAGAATTACAGCCAAGCAGGTCAGCTATGTCATTGCGCGTCATCTTTATGGGTACTCCTGATTTCTCCGTTCCGACACTCTTTGAGATCGTCGGGCAAGGTTGGGATTTGGTCGCTTGTTACTCGCAGCCACCACGCAAAGCCGGACGCGGCATGGAGCTGAAAAAGACGCCTGTGCACGAAGCTGCTGAAAGCCTCGGTATTCCTGTTTTCACACCAACATCACTGAAGAGCGAAGAAGAACAGGAACGGTTCCGCTCCTTTGAAGCGGATGTGGCTGTTGTGGTCGCTTATGGCTTGTTGCTGCCGAAAGCCATTCTGGAGGGCACCGAGCACGGCTGTTTGAATGGCCATGCCTCGCTGCTTCCACGCTGGCGCGGTGCCGCGCCGATTAACCGGGCGATCATGGCTGGCGACAAAGCTTCCGGCATTCAGGTGATGCAGATGGAAGAAGGACTGGACACTGGTCCGGTCTGCATGTCTGAGACCGTCGCAATCACCCCGGACATGACAGCAGGCGAGCTGCATGACCGCCTGTCTGCTTTGGGCGGCGATTTGATGATGCGTGCACTTTCTGCTCTGTCTCGTGGTGGTCTTGGTGCAACGCCTCAACCTGATGAGGGCGTGACCTACGCTAAGAAGATCCAGAAGAGCGAAACACGCATCGACTGGTCTTTGCCAGCTGAACAAGTGCACAACCACATTCGTGGCCTATCTCCGTTCCCTGGCGCCTGGTGCGAGATGGAGTTGGGTGGCAAGAACCCTGAACGTGTGAAGATCCTGCGCAGCAGCTTAGCCGATGGTTCTGGTGCAGCTGGTGAGGTTCTGGTTGTTGACGATACTACGCTGACGATTGCGTGTGGTTCTGACGCGATCAAGCTGGTTCAGGTTCAACGGGCTGGCAAAAAGGCGATGTCTGCTGAGGAATTTTTACGTGGCTCTAAGCTTAGTGCCGGAGACACGGTTTCCTGACCCTGATTAATCATATAGGCTTTTCTTAAGAAACATCAGGAAACACGGAGGCATCATGGTTGAGTTCCACCAGATTGGAGAGGATCAAGTTGGTCTCCGTACGCCTGAAAAGAAAGACGAGCCTGCCATTTTGTCTTTGCTCGTCAAAGCCTTTGGTCAGAGCAACGAAGGACGTCTGGTTGAGCGACTGCGTGCTTGTGGTGCGCTGGTTCTTGAGCGGATTGCAACGGATGATGATGGCAAATTGCTCGGCCACCTCGCGTTTTCTCGTGTGACGGGTACGGGAGAAGGACACCGCCTGAAAATCAGCTGCCTTGCACCAGTTTGTGTTGATCCCGCCTCTCAAAACAAGGGCGTAGGCACGAAGCTCATTCAGGAAGCTCTGGATGACTTACAAGGGCTGGGGGAAGATCTGGTTCTGGTGTTGGGATCTCCTGATTACTACTCCCGCTTTGGCTTTGACAGCGAGCTGGCAAAGAAGGTGCAAGGGCCGTATGCCGGGCCAATCTTCATGGCATTGCCTTTTACGCAGGCGGGGCGCGAAGACCTGCCGGTTGAGGTTACCTATGCCACACCTTTCCGAGAGTTCGAATAGGTTCCTTTCAGGCTTACCGTCAGGTCTGGTCTTGCCCTTTCAAATCTGATAGTACAGCGCAAAATTTCAGAGATATCCTGCAGGCTCATACCTGTCTCACGCCTGCAAACTGGCTTACAGTCTGCTTGCCTAACCTTTGCAAAGAACAAGAATGCCGCGTTACAAAATTACCATTGATTATGACGGACGCCCTTTTGTTGGCTGGCAGCGTCAGGAGAACGGGCTGACAGCCCAGGGTGTTATTGAGCGCGCAATCAAGTCCTTCACGGGTGAGACAGTGACCATTGGCGGTGCCGGACGCACGGACTCTGGTGTGCATGCGACCGGTCAGGTGGCGCATCTGGACCTTGCAAAGGATTGGCCTGCAGAAACCGTGAAGAATGCGCTGAACTTTCATGCGCAACCGGACCCTGTTGCTATTCTGGCTTGTGAAAAGGCAGGTCTGGGCTTTGATGCCCGGTTTTCAGCAATCCGCCGTCATTATCGCTTTAAGATCGCAAACCGTCTTGAGCCGCTGACACACGACCTTGGGCTGGCATGGCATGTGAAGCCGGAGCTGGATGCAGAGGCTATGAACGACGCGGCGCAAGTGCTGCTGGGTCATCATGATTTCACGACCTTCCGCCATACGCGTTGTCAGGCGAAGAGCCCGTGGAAGACGATGGAGCGCATCTGCGTTTATCGTCAAGGCTATCATGTCTTCCTTGAATGCAGCTCCCGCTCATTCCTGCACAATCAGGTTCGTTCCATGGTGGGTAGCCTTCGTCTTGTGGGTGAAGGCCGCTGGACTAAGGACGATCTGAGAGCGGCACTGGAAGCCTGTGACAGACAAGCGTGCGGGCCTGTTGCCGTACCTGAGGGGCTGTATCTTACGCAGGTCGATTATCGCAGTCCAGAAGAGGATGAAGCGTCGTTCCTTGCCTATCAGGACAGCTTGAAAAACGTTGGTGCTGATGAAGCCCCTGCGGATGAAGAAGATTAAGTCTCTCTTCATTCCGTTAAGTCGTTAGGAAACCGGAGGCCGTCCACCTCCGGTTACACAAGGTCTTACTTTTCTTCGAATGACACGACCCGTTTGTAAAGATGCCATGTTGTGTGGCCGAGCACTGGCAATGTAACCAGCAAGCCAACAAACATAGGGATCATTGAAGCCATCAGTATCGCCGTGATGAGCAATCCCCAACCCACCATGATCACCGGACTTCCCGTCACCACCTTGAAGCTTGTGATCATTGCAGTCACGAAATCCACTTCCGTGTCCAGCAGCATCGGGAATGACACGACACTGACCGCGAACAGCAGAATGGCGAAAAACGCTCCGACAAGGTGGCCTGCGATCAAGAACAAGACACCGTCTGAGGTTTCAAAGATCGTCTGAGCGAATTGCAAGAATGTGCCGTAACCCTGCATGCCCAAGAAAAGCGCGAGCAACAGGTGAACCTTAAACATCCATAGGAACTGGATGAAGATGACGACAAAGGCCATCCATGCAATCTCGCCGCGGCGTTGCTCCCACATCAGCGTAAAAAGGCCACTCATGCGCGGTGTCTCGCCTGCCTGCAGTCGTCTGGAAACCTCATAGAGCCCCAAAGCTGCAAATGGTCCTAACAGCAGAAAGCCGCAGGCCAATGGGTAGCTGATGTAGCTCATGTCCACCCAGAACGAGAGCAGCGTGACCAGTACCCCTCCGACGACAAAGAAGGCGCCAAAGGTAAGGCCAATAACAGGCGTCTTCACAAAGTCCAGAATTCCAAGCTTCAGGGAGCTTGTTATATCCTCTAGGGTAACCTGACGAACGATAGGCTTCGCCGGTTTATGCTGTGAGTTTTGCGCGCCCGTAGGCACAGTCAGATGATTGTCTGACATTCCGTCCCTCCCAATTTTCCTCCACGTCAAGTGTGCGCGGAAACTGGGATGAGCGCTACTGAAAATTTAAAGGGGTATGTGAAAATAGGTATTACTACGCAAACAGTCGGTCAAGTGAGGTACTGATCAGTATGGAAAGCACCAGATCCAGAACCACCAAGCCAATCGAGATTGAGAAGCTGCAGTCCCCTGCCACACGTGCAATCTGGAATCTGTACCACAGTACCCATCCGATGATGGGGAAGGTCAACATGATCAGCAGTTCTGAGGGAATGAGCCCCGCCATATAAAGCAGATACAGCAGCGTCTGCGGGAGCAGGATGATGAGCGTGCTCCAGTTGCGGACGATGATGTATGGCCCGAAGTTACGCTTCAGCCCCAACGATCCAGCGAGAAGCCCAACAACGATCGGGAATGTGATCCAATCGACAAACAGGGAGAGGAACTTTCCGAAATACA
Source organism: Pseudovibrio sp. Ad26 (assembly GCF_001623285.1). Classification (NCBI taxonomy): domain Bacteria; kingdom Pseudomonadati; phylum Pseudomonadota; class Alphaproteobacteria; order Hyphomicrobiales; family Stappiaceae; genus Pseudovibrio; species Pseudovibrio sp. Ad26. The sequence goes on along the minus strand of NZ_LMCE01000024.1, from coordinate 88,347 downwards.
ACTGGAAGCCACCAGTTACCATCTCAGTGTTCTCTTGCCCCTGGGTCATAATGTGCTCAACCATCAACGCATGTTCTGCGATCAGGCTTAGCAAATAAAACGGAAGTAGGAGGAAGATGACAAGAAAGGAGCGCCAGAAGCCATCTGCAGAAAGATCAAACTGCTGCAAGGCTTCCGTCTCGCCCCTCATGATCTTCCAGGATGCAATGCAGGATTGGCGAATTTCCTGTGTGCCAAGAACCATCACAACACCCTGTTCCTTATTAGCTTAAGCCTGAAAGTAATCTTGCAGGAAGCGGAGGTAAATGTCTGCGAGCTGCTCAATGTCAGCTACAGCAACGTGTTCATCAACCTTGTGCATGGTCTGACCGACAAGGCCGAACTCGACTACAGCACAGTAATTCTTGATGAAGCGTGCATCTGAGGTTCCGCCGCCGGTGGACAGCTCAGGTGTGCGACCAGTGACCGTTTTGATGGAATTGGACAGGGTCTGGATCAACGCTTCATCGTGGGTCAGGAAGCTGTCGGTAGCTTCTCTGGCGAACTCAATACTCCAGTCGAGACCTTCCGGTGCAGCATCGTTCAGAAGCTTCTCAATGTGCTGGCTCAGAGAACTGACAGACCACTGATCGTTGAAGCGAATGTTGAATTTCGCCATGACGTGGGCTGGAATGACGTTGGTCGCGGTGTTGCCGACGTCAACCGTGGTGATTTCTAGATTGGATGGCTGGAACCGCTCGTTGCCTTTGTCCAGCTCGACCTCAGCAACCGCACTCAGAAGTTTGAGTATGCCCGGGACCGGATTGTCCGCAAGGTGCTGATAGGCAACGTGGCCTTGGGTTCCGTTGACTTTTACTGTGCCTGTCAAAGATCCACGACGGCCAACTTTGATCGCATCTCCCAAAGCATCCGGATTGGTTGGTTCGCCAACGATGCAGGCATCGAAAACGTGTCCCTGCTCTTTGGCCCATTCCAACAGTTTGACAGTGCCATTGATTGCCGGTCCCTCTTCATCGCCTGTGATCAGGAAAGAGATTTGGCCGGGAATTCCATTTGGATGCGCTTTAACATAGTCGATTGCAGCAGCGGCAAACGCTGCTACGCCGCCTTTCATATCTGCGGTTCCGCGGCCATGAAGCATGCCATCTGCGATGGTGCCGTCGAACGGACCGTGGGTCCAGGCTGCTTCATCTCCAACTGGTACAACGTCAGTGTGGCCTGCAAACACGAAGTGCGGTTTGCCGGAGCCGATGGTTGCGAACAAGTTTTCGATGTCGGGTGTGTTCTCGTCGGAGAACATCACACGGGAGACGTCGAAACCGGCATCAGCGAGCAGCTTTTCGAGCGTGGTGAGAGCACCACCTTCAGCTGGTGTGACACTTGGACAGCGGATTAGGTCGCGGCAGATCTGTACCGCAGGAGAAAGCGTATCAGTCATGCTTCGAGATTTAGCTGTGCTGCGCCTGATGGTCAATCACGAGTTGCCAGCACTTCGTGATTTTCACTGGCACATAGCACCGTAAAATCTCAACATAAACGCTTATTTTTTACGTTGGAATGGGCGAGTGTTGGATGCCGGGCCGTATTTATTCGGGCCTTCCTGGCTCTTTAGGAAACCAACGATGATTGGCACCAGAAGGTTCAGGAATGGCAAGAAAAGCGTCAGCGCGACGAAGCCAGTGACACCGCGGTCCTGTAACCGTTTGATCACCAGCATAAACACCATGAAGTTTGCAACGAGCAGCAGCGGATACAGCAACGGGTTTGTCGTCAGCAAATCACTATAGGCCTGCGCCAATGTGAGATCTGATGTTCCGTTCTCGATATAGGTGTCGGCAAGCGAGCTTGTGGCAACATTCACTGCGATGGATAGAACACAGAAGATCAGTGCAGTTGCCAGCCAGTAGACGCCTTTGGAGATGCGTCCGAACGGATTGCAAAATAACCACAGAAGGCTCGTTTTTCTTAGATTTTGCTCTGGCATTCTTTGATCACTTAAAGCAGCCGCCTTTCGTCAGACTGGCTGTGCCGCTTTAATCCCTCGTGGTCTCGCGTGTTGTTATCCGTAAACCGTTCCCCACCTTACGGGAATACGCTTTAAGAAATTTCAGTTCGCAAGGATGTACGCATATTGTGGTCCGCTTTCAAGAGGGGCATTGCGGCAAGACACAAGTGGCAGGAAAGTTCTTTCCCCGTCATCACATAAAACACAGCATTTCGAGTGGGTTAGGCGGTCAGGAACCAACCTTCACAGTATCGAGATATCCGCTTAGCGCTTTGGTGCAGTTGATGCCCAAATCCCCAACCGCGTATCCACCTTCCATCACAAACAAGGTCGGCTTGCCCAGTTTGGCAATGCGTGCGCCGATTTTTGTGAAATCATCCGTCTTCAGCTTGAACTGAGAAATCGGGTCATTCTCGTAAGGATCCATGCCCAAAGAGATTATGATGACATCGGGCGCAAACTTCTCGATGGAGCGGCAGGCGTCTTCCATTGCCTCCTCCCACTGAGCCCACGCAGTACCGTGTGGCAGAGGATAATTGTGATTGTATCCTGCGCCCTCTTTCAAGCCGCGTTCATTTGCGTGGCCGAGGTAATATGGAAACTCAACCTTTGGGTCTGCATGGATGGACAGAAATTGCACGTCAGCGCGGTCATAGAAGATTGCCTGAGTGCCGTTGCCATGATGATAGTCCACGTCAAAAATCGTCACCTTGCCAACGCCCTGATCGCGCAGATATTGCGCGGCAATTGCTGCGTTGTTCAGGAAGCAGTAACCACCATAGAGGCGGCGGTGTGCGTGGTGGCCCGGAGGACGGCAGAGCGCGAAGGCAGCGTTGTCGCCTGACAGGATCAGTTCTGCCCCTGACAGAGCGGTTTCTGCACTTTTGCGCGCTGCAACCCATGTGTGTTGGCCCATGGGAGAGCCTGCATCGAACGAATAGAAACCAAGTTTTCCGTCGATGTGATCCGGCACAATGTCGTGCCTAAGACCATGCACGGGCCAGACGAACGGGAAGACCTCTTCTACTGTGCGCCCTTCAGCCAGCCAAAGCTTCCAGAAATCCTGCAGGAAGGTGACATAATCCGCATCATGCACCTTGAGGATTGGGTCCAGAGAAAACTCGTTTGGTGTAAGCACCTCACCGAACTGCGCTTTTTTTAGATGCGCAAGAACAATTTCGGCACGAGACGGGATTTCATTGGCAGGAACCAACTTCCCATCAGAGATTTCTTTGGTTGGGGCATGCAACAGCTGATCAGGCGAGAAAATGGTCTTCACTGTTATCGTCCTTTACAACAACTGATGTGCTGTCTCTCCTTTGCACATCAGATGAAACGGTACTCGGTTACTTGTATATAGTGCTCAGTGGGTTGAAGCGTGGAACACGCAAATTCTTCATGGTTCGGGCTGTCCGGCCAGCATTGAGGCTCCAGACACAGACCTGCTCTTGGGCCATACATCTTGCCATCAAAGCCCGGGACCGGGGTATTGAGGGAACTGCCGTCGTAGAACTGAATGCCCGGTTCGGTTGACCAAACTTCCATCTTGAGCTCAGTCTCTGGTTCAAACACCACAGCGGATAGCTCAGGCTTCTTCAGACGAAACTGTCGGAGGCAGAAGTTGTTGTCGAAGCGAGAATCCTGCGCATCGGCAATCTCACGCATCTCACGGAAATCATAGGGAGTTCCTGCAACATCAACGATCTCACCGGTTGGGATCAGCTGATCAGAAACAGGGAGGTAAGAGCGTGCCGGGATCATGATCTGATGCTTAGTGACATCCTCATGGTCTCCCAGATTGAAGTAGCTGTGGTGCGCTGGGTTCAGAAGGGTTGGCTTGTCTGTGGTGCCAGAAAACTCAATGCGTAGGGTATCATCATTGGTCAGGGTATAGCGGCAGGTGATTTGAACGGTGCCAGGATATCCCTCTTCTCCATCCGGAGATTCCAAAGAGAGGAGAACGCTGTCTTCGCTGGCTTCCTCAATGGTCCAAATCCAGTGGGCAAAGCCTGTGTGTCCGCCGTGTAGGTGGTGCCGTCCGCCTTCGTTCACCGTCAGTTGGAACTCTTCAGAACCAATTGAAAAACAACCGTTTGCGATGCGGTTGGCGCAGCGGCCTGCAGTCGCACCCATGTGGGGGGAGTGAAGTTCGTAGTCACGCAGATTATCAAAGCCGAGCGTCAGGTCGCGATCTCCCAGTTGCAGTCTGCGAACCGTGGCGCCGTAGGTGAGGATGCTTGCGGTAAGGTTGCCGCCATGCAGTGTCACTTCTTTGACAATTTCCCGGTTTTCCAGTTCACCGAAATCACGAATAGCCACTGCTTTCCCTTTCCATTGCAGACCTGCCTCCCCTCAGGTCATTCATTCCATACCAACCTCCTATGAAACGAGAATTAGTACAAGCAAGACAAAAGGATACCGCCAGTCTAAGAGCAGTAGAAAGCAGGGTTTATTTTTTTGCTTATCTTGGCGCGATCACCAGCTCTTTGTTTCCGAGCGTGATTTTGCCAAGCCTGTTCAACGCAGACATCCCTAAAAGCACCTGCGAGAGCGCTTCATCTTTAAGGATAAGACTTTTAACGTTGCGTATATGAATTGAGCCCAAATAGAGATTTGAAATTGAGGCTGATGCCCCCGACGTGATGCCGTTTGCTGTGCGCACTTCGACGGTGAAATCTTCGTTGCGCACCCTTATGCCAGCCTTACGGGCGATGCTGTAAGGTATGGCGAGCAGACTTGCACCCGTATCGATCAGGGCTGGTGTCTTATGACCATTGATTTTGATTGCTGCCATGAAGTGGCCATTGGGAGACTTGCGAATTCTGGTGATGCGTTTTGAGGTTTTCTGAGGTTCATTTACGGATTGAGATTCGTGCACCTCAACGACGCCCAGCAAGCGCTCCTCGAGCACCTTGGGCACGATCAACGCGACACAAATGACGACAACCAAGACCCAGATATAACGTTGCACGCGCGCCCCCACATCTTCTGGACAGCACAACATCACAGTGCGCAAACTGACGAAAGCAGAATGCCTTTACCTTGGATCGCTCGGTGTATTGCCCATTACTTTTCATAGGTATACAGCCGAGGCCAAGAAAAAGGCAAGAATTCTAATTAAAAACCGAGGTTTTCCGGAGGCGACAGTTGGACTCAGGTGCAAGAGATAGCGGCTGCAAACTCGGTGAGCTTAGATGAGTTGAGGCGGCCATTCACACGCACGCCACTGCAAACATCTACGCCGTAGGGTTTGACAGTCTCAATTGCCTCGATAATGTTCTGAGGGGTCAGCCCACCTGCAAGGAATACCGGAATATCGAGTTTCTCGACAATATGGCGGCTCAAATCCCAGTTGTGCGTTCGGCCTGTTCCACCGAGTTCATTTTCTGAAGGGCGGCCTGAATCGAGCAGAACCGCATCCGCAACGCGGCTATATTCCTGTGCGATTTCAAAGGAGTACTCGTCTTCGACATGAACAACTTGCACGATGCGTGTGCAGGCAGGTAAGTCCAGACGCAGTTCCTGATATTCGCCCGGATCAATTGGCTTGACAATTTGAACCGTGTTGGTGCCGCAGGTGAGCACATGTTCGACGATGTCTTTTGCAGTGGTACGTGATGTGAGGAGCCAGGTTGCAACAGCTGGGGGGATTTGCCGGGCGATGTTGAGAATGAGGTCATCTTCAATCACACCGGGGCCGGACGGCATGTGGGCAACAAGGCCGACAGCATCGGCGCCACAAGCAACAGCGGTGGCTGCTTCGCCCGAAGTTGAAATACAGCAAACCTTCAAACGGGTACGAGCTTTATTAGGCATTCCATCATCCCCTTGCGCGCATGACCTTACAACACGGTCTACACCTCATAAAAGACGAATACACAGTTTTGATGTGCGTATCGTCTCCGGTATTTCTGTCTGTATTTCTTGAGGATGCCTCCAAGAAAAAAGCGCCAGACCTGATGCCTGACGCTTCTAAACCAAGAAAGTTTATTTTGTACCGTACATCCGGTCACCAGCATCACCGAGACCCGGGATGATGTAGCCCTTTTCGTTGAGCTTTTCATCGATGGACGCGGTGTAGATTGGCACGTCAGGATGCGCTTCGTTGAAGCGTGCAACACCTTCAGGAGCAGCCAGCAAGCAAACGAACACCATGTTGTTTGCGCCGCGCTTCTTCAAGCGGTCTACAGCGGAAATTGCAGAGTTTGCGGTTGCCAGCATTGGGTCAACAACGATCACCAGACGCTCGTCCAGCTCCTGAGGCGCTTTGAAGTAGTATTCAACGGCTTCAAGGGTCTTAGGATCGCGGTAGAGACCGATATGTGCAACACGAGCGGATGGGATCAGCTCAAGCATGCCTTCCAGCAGGCCGTTACCAGCGCGCAGGATAGAGGCGAAGCAAAGCTTTTTACCAGCCAGAACCGGTGCATCCATTTCAGCAACTGGTGTCTCGATGGACTGGGTGGTCATCTTCAGGTCGCGTGTTACTTCGTAGCACAGCAACAAGGAGATTTCGCGCAGCAAGCGGCGGAAGTCCTGCGTCGGGGTTGTTTTTCTCCGCATGTGGGTCAGCTTATGCTGGACAAGCGGGTGTGCGATTACGGTTGCGCCGGACATCGTGTTCCTCTTTTTCAACCCAGTCGGGTCTTTTATATGCAGCTGCCTTTTGTCAGCATGTACATGGCAGTGCGTGTCTTAGTTAGGCACCTAATAGTTTCGGGTGCAATTGACGAAAGGTTATAGATCAAAAAACGGTTCCATCACTGATAATCATCAGCGGTGGAGATCCATCACCTCGTTTTTCAAGGGCAATTTGTCGTCCTGCAGCCCAAGACCCACCTTCCAGCACACATGCCAGTGGAAGCTGGTCCCGGGAGACAGACAAATCTGCCCGAATCCAATCCGCGAGCTTATCGAGAAGAGCGATCGTGAGCGCTCTCCATTCAACAACCAGCTCGCTGCTTACTTCGTGTTTGTTCAGGGACTGTTTCGGATCTTTCAGGCGCAGCACGCCCGTGTCCAAAAACAATCCGCCGTTGCGATACTCAGCAAGGCCAGTCAAACCATCAATGTTTGCCATCTCAATACCAGCCCACGACAGAGGTTCAACTAAAGAATAAGCAATCCATTGAGAAAGTTTGTGAAGAGGGACAAGATTGGTGGTTTTGTCCTGAGTTGTGACCTTGGAATGGCGCCATGTATCCCCGAGGATCACACCGTCAATCTGCTCACGATTGGGCCAGATCGGCCCTAACCCATCCAGAACCAGTTCCAGAATACGTTCTGCATCCAGTGGGCCTTTTTGGCCTTCCTCATAGAGGATATCAAAGAGACCGCCCGGGCGTGGCTCATCTTCTTTGCCAAACAGATCGTCGCGAAGGGAAACGGCTTCTCCCAGACGGTTCAGCAAAGACAGTCGTCCATCCAGCCCAATGAGCTGGTTCTTCTCTGTGATTTGCAGGCCTTCTGCCAGTTCATCTTTATCCAGACGGAACAAGGTGATGGCGTCTGCTCTGAGTGGGTCCAGCGGCTCGTGAGAGAAGAAGCCAGCCGAGAACATGGCCAGTGAGCCAATCGCCAGTCCTTCAGAATGTTTGAAGGTTTCGTTGGTGATTGCTTCGCGATACGTCCAGTGTTCACCAGCGGCAGCATCCAGCAGCGCAGAAACAATGGCCAGATCGCAGGCTGCACGGCCCATGCCCTGCACATCAGAAAAGCGTCGTGCACCTGCCAGCATACCCCAGCGGTCGATACCGCCGGTCTCAAACTGGCGCCAGCGGGCATGAAACGGAATTTGCCGATCTGGATAGGTGTTGTCAGTCGCAGCAAGCGTTCTGCGGGCGGCTTCTGCAAGGTGAGACAGATCAACAGCAAAATGCTCAAGTTCGCCCTGCAATCCCAGCTCCAAAAGCATATGTGAGCGTTCACGGACTGCTTTTGCGTTGAGCAAGGACAAAGCCTGCGATGCTTGCATCTCCATCTTCGTCAGTTCCTATCGTTTTGCCTGTTGAGGCCTGTAAAGCACTCGTATTTCTGGTTTGCCGGAAGCGGCCTTATGCAACGCCTGCCCTGAAGCTTAAAGTGCCCCATTGATCTACGTTATAAAGCCCGCACCTTTTTATGAAGGTACGGGCTTTTTGCAATCTATGCTCTGAGGTTTTGAGCATAAGAAACCCGGCTATGCCAGTTTTCCTGCTTATGCACACTCAACTCAAGCAAAAACTCATGCTTCTTCAGTTAAAGTGTCCAAACGCTTTAGAAGAACAGCACGGGTTTCCTCATCAACGAACGCCGCTTCCAGCGCATTCTTTGTGATGGATTTCTGGATGTCACGCGTCCAGCCAAACACACGAGATGTTTCAACATACTCGTGGCCAAGCGTTGTGTGGAAGAATGGCGGATCATCGGAGTTGAGGGTGATACGCACACCTGCCTGACGCAGCATGTTTACCGGGTGGAAGCGCAGGTTTGAGTAGACACCGAGTGCAATGTTGGAATGTGGGCACACCTCAAGGGTGATCTCCTCGTCCACGAGACGCTGCACCAGCGCATCGTCTTCTACAGCACGCACACCGTGACCAACACGGGTGATCTTCAGGTAATCCAGTGCATCACGCACGCTTTCGGCGCCACCGAACTCACCAGCATGGGCTGTGAGGCCAAGACCAGCTTCACGGGCCATAGCGAAGGCTTTTTCAAAGTCCTTTGCCGGGCCAATGCGCTCGTCACCAGCCAGACCGAAACCCGTTACCATTGGGTGTGGGTTGTCGATGACAGCCTTGACTGCGCCTTCAACGGACTCAGCACCTTCATGACGCACGCCGAGTGGAACCAGACGACCTTCGATGCCTGTGTCTGCTTTCGCGCGTTCCAGACCAGCGACAAGGCCTTCCAGATAGGAGTTGTAGCTCAGGCCTGCTTTGATTGCATGATCGGGAGAGATAAACACTTCCGCATAGATCACGCCTTCAGCTGCCAGCATTTTGTAGTAGGTTTCAGTCAGTTCTGCATAATCGCCCGGACGGCGAAACAGAGAGGCTGCAACATCGTACTGCTGAATAAAGGTGGTAAAGTCATGCCAGCTGTAGGCTCCGTTGGTGTCGAACAGATCACCCAGATCTACATCATAGCGTTGAGCCAGCTTTCTTACGAGCGTTGGAGGTGCTGCACCTTCAATGTGGCAGTGCAGTTCGGCACGTGGCACCACGTTCTGCTTTGGTCTCATTTCTTAAAATCCGTGCATTGGCTTGTCTTTAGCCCGAACAATCCAGTTGTCATCCGACCATTTTGCAGTTCCGTCTACCATATGCACTGCATAGGCATGACGGGACTTATCAGAGCGGTTCGGAGCAGATTTGTGCGGCACAAGTCCATGAAGGATAACAAGGGTCCCTTTCGGGGCAACAAGTGGCGCCGCATCATCTGCAGATTTTTCGAGTGGGGTTTCGTCTAGGGTCTCCATCACAAGGCCCTCGCCGTTGTAATGGAAGCGTTTGCGAAGCGGTCCTTGGTGACCGCCTGGAACGCCATACAAACCACCGTTGGTTTCATCCGCATCTTCCAAAGCGAACCAGAAGCCTGTGCAGGTCAACGGCGCTGTGTGGAGAAATGTAGAGTCCTGATGGTTGTTTACTTCTCCGCCGATGTGAGGCGGTTTGAAGATGTACATGGACTGAGCAAGCAGCGGCTCTGTCAGTCCGATATCTTTGGCAACACGTTCCATTTTCGGGGAGCGTGAAAACTGTTCAAACACAGGGTCATAGTCATGCAGGGCATGGCCGACTTTGTTCAGTGCCTGATGTTTGTCTTTGGTCAGAGCACCATTTTCGTCAAATGCTTCTGCCTCGAAGAAGAAACGGATTTTATCACCGCTTTCACGGAAATAAGCGTCCTTCGCATGCGTTTGCGCATTGGTCTCAAACACGGACGCGACTGTTGACGGGTCAAACTCGTCAATCAGGTGAGCCATGCGTGCTTTCAATTGATCGCACTCTTCCGGCGATGCAAATCCTTCAAGAACGAGGAAGCCGTCCTCTTCAAACGCCTGCTTCATCTCAGGCGTTAAGCTTCCATCTTGCTGTGCAGTAAACGTGCGAGCCTGCATGCTGCATTCCCCTCTCATGTAACACGACGGATGCCTCTCCCAGCATCCTCAGAGCATGCCGCGTTCCTTTAAAGTCACGCATCATGCTCTAACATTTTTATTGGAGTGAATTCTTGCCGTTTGATTGTGTCCAAACAAACGGAACGCACTCTAACAATTGCAAATCATAGGCAATTCAGAAATATATCGCGGTACACTAAACCGGGCAAACAATGCTTGCCCGGCTTATTTTCAAAATTTCCTACTGGATCTACAGAAAACTATTTCCGTTTTCGCCAGTTGAAATTCCAAGATGTTTGGCAACGGACTCGCCCATATCAGCGAAAGTCGGGCGTTTTCCGATGTTGGAACCCTTCTCGCCTTTCACCAGAGCCAGTACAGGAACATGCTCACGTGTATGATCTGTGCCTTTCCAGGTTGGGTCACAACCGTGGTCGGCAGTCAGAATGAGCAAGTCGCCGTCGTTCATCTTTTCGATCAGCTCTGGCAGACGCTTGTCGAAGTGTTCCAGAGCTGCGGCATAACCCGGCACGTCACGGCGGTGGCCGTAGAGCATGTCGAAGTCAACGAAGTTGGAGAACACAAGGTCTCCGTCTTTCGCCAGATCCATTGCTTCCAACGTGCGGTCAAAGAGCTGATCGTTGCCAGCACCCTTCAGCAGTTTGGTGATGCCCTGTGCTGCGTAGATGTCAGAGATCTTACCGACAGCAATCACCTGACGGCCAGCATCTTCCAGACGATCCAGAACAGTTGGAGCCGGTGGCAGAACAGAGTAGTCGCGACGGTTTGAAGTCCGCTCAAAGCCTGCTTCAGCAGAACCCTCAAACGGACGAGCAATCACACGACCGATGTTATATTCGTCTACCAGCGTGCGGCATTTCACGCAGAGATCCAGCAGGCGCTCAAGGCCAAAGCTCTCTTCGTGGGCAGCGATCTGAAGAACACTGTCAGCAGAGGTGTAGATGATTGGCTTGCCAGTTTTGACGTGCTCTTCACCGAATTCCTCGATGACAACAGTGCCAGAACCGTGCGTCAGACACAGAACGCCCGGCAGTTCACCAACTTCGATGATCTTTTCGATCAGTTCAGCAGGGAATGACGGGTTTTCATCCGGGAAGTAGCCCCAGTCGAATGTGACTGGTACGCCAGCAATTTCCCAGTGACCGGATGGTGTGTCTTTGCCGTTGGAAACTTCAGCAGCAAAACCCCAATGGGATTCTGGCGTGCCGGAGAAATCCAGGCCTTTAATGTCTTTACCAGTGGATGCACGAGCGGCAGCACCCAGTCCAAGACGATCCATGTTTGGCAAGGAGAGAGGACCGCTGCGCAGACCTTCTTTATCGCCTTTACCTTCTGCACATGCATCGGCAATGTGACCAAGGGTGTCGGAGCCGACATCGCCAAACTTGTCAGCATCGTCGGCTGCGCCGATACCGAAGCTGTCGAGTACACACATAATTGCGCGTGGCATTCGCGTTTCCTTAGTTTTTGGAGGACAGCTCTCAATCAGATAATTGTCTGCTCAAAAGAGGTGAGAGGCTGTCCTGCCAGTTAATTATTGCTGCGCAGATTAAGGCGCAATACGGTCACGGATTGTGTCGAACTCTTTAACGTCCGCTGCAGAACCGAAGGTGTAAGCATCACGCAGAACTTTCTCTGCACGCTCTACCTGATCTTCGGTGTGTGCGTGGATGACGGCGATTGGAGTTTCGCTGTCTACGGAAGTCCCAACACCAGCGATGTCTGTGAGACCTACAGCAGGATCGATTTCATCCGCTGCGGCACGACGACCACCACCAAGTTCAACAACTGCGAGACCAACTGCACGTGCATCAACACCAGTCACCAAAGATGCTTCTGGCACATGAATTGCGCGCTGGATCGGAGCCTTTGCAAGGTATGCTTCCGGCTTCTCCATGAAGTCGTTTGGACCACCGAGTTCACCGACCATCTTGCCGAAGAGTTCAGCTGCCTTACCAGAGGTGAAGGCTTCTTCCATCTTCTTCTTACCGTCATCAACGCTGTCAGCAAGACCTGAATTGGCAAGACCTTCTGCACCAATTGCAACGGTCACATCCCACAGACGATTGTCAACGTGGGTGCCTTTCAGGAAGTCTACAGCGTTCTGAACTTCGATCGCGTTACCAGCTGCAGATGCCAGAGACTCGTTCATATCTGTGAGCAATGCGGTGGTTTTAAGACCTGCACCGTTTGCAACAAGAACGAGACTTTCAGCCAGAGCTTTCGCGTCTTCGTAGTTCGCCATGAATGCGCCGGTGCCCCACTTAACGTCGAGAACCAGAGTTTCAAGGCCAGCCGCCAGCTTCTTGGACAGGATAGACGCGGTGATGAGATCAATGCTCTCAACAGTCGCGGTCACGTCACGGATACCATAGAAGCGCTTGTCAGCAGGTGCGAGGTCGCCAGTCTGGCCGATGATCGCACAACCAACTTCACGAACAACCTTGCGGAACAGTTCGTTGGATGGTTTTGCGGAGTAGCCCGGAATGGTTTCCAGCTTGTCCAGAGTACCGCCGGTGTGGCCGAGGCCGCGACCGGAGATCATTGGAACAGCAGCACCGTTTGCAGCAAGTGCAGGCGCAAGCATCAGAGAAACGTTGTCGCCAACACCACCCGTGGAGTGCTTGTCAACGACTGGTGCGCCGATGTCGGACCAGTCAAGAACGTCACCGCTATCACGCATGCCGAGTGTCAGTGCAACACGCTCGTCAACACTGAGACCCTGGAAGAACACGGCCATTGCCAGAGCAGCAACCTGTCCTTCGGTTACGCTGTTATCAGTGATGCCCTTTACAAAGAACTGAATTTCTTCAGCTGTCAGGACTTCGCCTTCACGTTTCTTACGAACGATTTCTTGAGGAAGCATATCAGTAGGTCTCTTTAGTGTCGTTATCACGGCCTTCGATGCCAGCGAGCACTGCATCAAGCAGGCCACTTGCGCCGAAACGGAACGTTGCTGAGGATACCCAGTTGCTGCCCATCAAGTCGTCAGCCAGTTTCAGGTAGTCAGCTGCTTCTTCTACAGTGCGCACACCACCAGCTGGCTTGAAGCCAACAACACGGTGATCTTCCTTGGAAGTTTCACGCAGTACGTTGAGCATGATTTCCGCAGCTTCGAGAGTTGCGTTGACTTCTACTTTACCTGTTGAGGTTTTGATGAAGTCTGCGCCCTGTGCAATTGCAATTTCAGAAGCCAGGTGGATCAGACGAGGATCCTTCAGCTCACCGGTTTCAAGGATAACCTTGAGCTGTGCTGGAGCAGAAATTGCGCCACGAACCTGTTTGATCTGATCTTCAGCGAAACCACGACGGCCTTCTGCGAATGCGCGATATGGCATGACGAGATCAACTTCGTCCGCGCCGTCAGCAACAGCCTTTTTGGTTTCTTCGATCACTGCTGCAGTGTCTTCACCGCCAGCAGGGAAGTTCACAACAGTCGCGATGCGAACTGGAGAGTTCTTCAGCAGCTCAGCAGCCTGCTTAACAAAGCGAGGCCAGATGCAGATGGCTGCAGTGTGACCGTAAGGTGTAGTTGAGCGCTCAATAAGTGCTGCTACATCTTCTGCAGTGCAGTCATCATTCAGGTTGGTTAGATCGATAAGTCCTAGAGCACGCTTTGCTATTTCTTTTGTTGATGCTTCGGTCATTTTGCCAGTTTCCTTCAAGCCATGTTTTTGAGGAAGGCACGCAAAATCTTTTTGATCTTGGCCGCTCCAAGCGGGGCCATTTCCTTGGTTTCATCATGAGAGAGGCCGTGGGCTTGTAGGCCAGCTCCCATATTGGTGATGGTGGAGATTGCTGCGACGCGCATGCCGAGGAAGCGAGACATAATCACTTCCGGTACGGTGGACATGCCAACGGCATCAGCACCGAGCACCTGAGACATGCGAATTTCTGCCGGAGTCTCGAAAGACGGGCCGGAGAACCACATGTAGACGCCCTCTTCGAGGTCTTCACCTGTTTCAGCAGCTGCTTTTTTGAGCTGCTCACGAAGCTCTGGGTCGTATGCGGCGGAAAGATCGAGGAAACGACTCTCATCTTCTTCGCCGATGAGCGGGTTCAGACCAGACCAGTTGATGTGGTCATTGATCAGCATTGGAGAACCCGGTTTGATATTTTCACGCAGGGAGCCTGCAGCGTTGGTTGCAACGATTGTGTCACAGCCAAGTGCTTTGAGGGTCTCAAGCGGAGTGCGCATCACGGATGGGTTGCCGCTCTCATAGTAGTGTGCACGACCGGACAGAATAACAACCGGGACACCTTCCAGAGTGCCTGCAACCAGCTCACTTGCGTGCGCGGTAACAGAAGAAACAGGGAAACCGGTGAGACGGTTGTAAGACACGCGAACCGCGTCTTCCACTTCGTCAGCCAGAGAACCCAGACCAGAACCGAGGATCATCCCAACTTTATAATCACCTGGGCGAGCAGCGCGTACAATTTCCGCTGATTCCTTACCAAATCCGCTCATAATCAATCCTCAATCTGTTCATTCAATTCAAAGCCAGCAGGCAGCAGTTCTTCCATGGTGAAGGTTTTACGCAGACCTTCGAGGTTGGCTACATGGATTTTGATCTGCTTGTTGCTTGCAAATTCAGAAAGTTTTTGACGACACCCACCGCATGGTGTGCACAGCGCGGCGTCTGCCAGCACTACAACTTCGTTGATCTTGGTGGAGCCACCGCGGATCATTGCCGCGATTGCTCCGCCTTCAGCACAGGTGCCTTCCGGGTAGGCGCCGTTTTCGACGTTACACCCGGAGACGACTTTGCCATCAGTGGTGAGCAATGCAGCGCCCACCTTGAAGTTGGAGTATGGCGCATAGGCGGTTTCTCGTGCCGCCTTTGCTTCTTCAAAAAGCTTGTCAAATGCGCTCATTATTATTGTCCTTATGTACGCTCTTTAACATATGGGATACCAGATGCTTTCGGTGGGATTGCGCGACCGATAAAGCCGGCAAGAAGAACCACAGTCAGCACGTAAGGCAGAGCCTGGAAGACCTGAACAGGCACTTCACCAATTCCAGGAATTTCCTGGCCCTGAAGACGGATTGCCAATGCATCTAGGAAACCAAAGAGAAGGCATGTGAACATGGCGTTCACTGGCTTCCACTTTGCAAAGATAAGAGCTGCCAGAGCAATAAAGCCCTTGCCCGCACTCATATCTTTAATAAATCCGGCGCCCTGAGCAACAGACAGGTAAGCACCAGAGAACCCGCAGAGAATACCACAAATGATTGTCGCACGGTAACGTAGCAGTGTTACTGATAGACCTGCTGTGTCAGCTGCGGAAGGGTTCTCGCCTACTGCGCGAAGACGCAGACCAAAGCGGGTTCTGAAAATGATCCACCAGGTCAACGGTACGGCAGCGAAAGATGCATAAACCAGAATGTTGTGACCGGAGATCAGATTGGCATAGATCGGACCCAGCACAGGAACGTTTGCCAGAGTGTCGGCGAATGGCAGCGTGAGGCTTTCAAAGCGGGTTGCCGGAGACAGAGCCGGTGTTCGTCCACCTTGAGAGAACCATGCCTGACCCAGCAATACGGTCAGACCAGCTGCAAGGAAGTTGATCGCCACACCGGAAACCACCTGGTTACCGCGTTGGCTGATAGATGCATAACCGTGCACCAATGCCAGCATAACGGAAACCATGATACCCGCCAGAAGGCCGATCCACGGGCTCTGGAAGACGTAGGCTGCGGCAGCGGCAGCAAAAGCTGCGCCGAGGATCTTACCTTCCAGACCGATATCAACGATACCAGAACGTTCTGAAAACAGGCCAGCAAGGCACGCAAACAGAAGAGGAGTTGACAGGCGGAATGTGCTGTCGAGAACAAGAATGATTGTGTCTAACATGTCCGTCTCCCTATGCTTCTGCTGTGCTTGATGAGAAGCGATCAAAGAACGCTACGACTGCTGGGCGGAACATATGCTCAAGAGCACCAGCGAAGAGAATAACCAGGGCCTGAATGACCACGATCATGTCACGTGAGATTGTTGGGATTTCGAACGCCAGCTCTGCGCCGCCCTGATAGAGCAAACCAAAGAGCATGGAGGCGAGAATAATCCCGATCGGATGCCCTCGTCCCATCAGCGCTACCGCGATACCAACGAAGCCTGCACCACCTGCGAAGTCGAGAAGCAAGCGTGTCTGCTCACCCATCACAACGTTGATGCCCATCAAGCCAGCGAGAGCACCGGAAATCAGCATGGTTACAACAGTGATGCGAACCGGGGAGATACCAGCGTAGGCAGCTGCATCCGGGTTTGCACCAAAGCTGCGGATTTCATAGCCAAGTTTGGTGTGCCAGATCAAAAGCCAGACCACCACGCAAACAGCGAGAGCGAGGAAGAACGCCAGATTCACAGGAGACTGACCGAAGTCGAAGCTTGAGAAGACGTTTCTGAGCAATGGAAGCTGACCGCCAGCCTCGAAGTTACGAGAGGATGGGGACATCGTACCCTGAGGGATCAGGATGTTAGACAGCAGGTACACCATCAACGCGGATGCGATGAAGTTGAACATGATCGTCGTAATAACGATGTGAGAGCCGCGCTTTGCCTGCAGGTATCCCGGAATGAATGCCCAGGCTGCACCGAATACAGCACCACCGATAATCGCGAATGGGAACGTCACCCACCATGGAACAAAGCGGTCCATGGCAAGGCAGACCAGAGCGATACCCAGGCCGCCGACATAGGCCTGACCTTCACCACCAATGTTAAACAGACCAGCGTGGAAAGCGACTGCCACAGCCAGGCCCGTAAAGATAAAGTTGGTTGCGTAGTAGAGGGTATAGCCAAAGCCTTCACCGTAACCCAGCGCGCCCCAGACGAGCCATTTAACGGCTTCGAATGGATCTTCGCCAATTACTACAACGACCAAGCCAGAGATGATGAATGCCGCGAGCAGGTTGAGGGCCGGTAAAACACCGTAGTCAACCCAACGAGGAAGTTGCCCCTTACTCATTTCTGTGTTCCCCCAAATGTCAGGTCAAAGCAAATTTTGTTGTTAAACAGGGAGTTCATGATCATTCTGCTGCCTCTTGATTGACACCAGCCATGAGAAGACCAAGATCCTGCTCTGTTGCTTCTGGCCCGCGTTCACCAACCACATTGCCATCAAACATGACAATGATGCGGTCGGAGAGTGAACGAATTTCTTCAAGCTCCACGGATACAAGAAGGACAGCTTTGCCCTGCGCGCGCATGTCCATGATCCGGTTGTGGATGTACTCAATCGCACCGATATCAACACCGCGTGTCGGCTGACCGATCAGAAGAACGTCCGGGTTGCACTCAATTTCACGTGCCAGAACGATTTTCTGCTGGTTACCGCCAGAGAACTTTGCAGCTGTCATTTCGGTGGTTGGAGGGCGAATGTCGTATTTCTCGATGCGTTCCTTAGCTTCCTTACGGATCGCATCTTTATTGAGGAACATACCTTTTGAGTATTTCGGTTCGCGATGGTAGCCGAGAATGGAGTTCTCATACTCTGCGAACTTGTTGACCAGCCCCATCCGGTGGCGATCTTCAGGTACGTGGCTCATTCCCTTGGTGCGCATTTCAGCTGCATTATGTGCCGCTGAGAGGTCCAACGTCTCGCCTGACAGCTCCATCTTGCCGCTTTCGGCGCGGGTGATGCCGGAAAGAGCTGCGAGGAGTTCAGACTGACCGTTACCGGAAACGCCTGCGATACCAAGAACTTCACCTGCACGCACTTCGAAGGAAACATCCTTCACGCGCATCACGCCGCGATCATCCCGAACGTTGAGGCCTTCCACTTTGAGGAGAGGCTTGCCAACTTCGACTTCAGGCTTGTCCACTTCCAGAAGAACACTACGGCCAACCATAAGTTCAGCCAGTTCTTCCATGGAGGTTTCTGCAGTTTTGCGAGAGGCCACCATTTCACCACGACGCATCACGGAGACCGTATCGGTCACATCCATGATCTCACGCAGTTTGTGGGTGATCAGCAGAACTGTTTTGCCCTGATCCCGCAGTACGCGAAGAATGCGGAAGAGGTGATCAGCTTCGGATGGTGTCAAAACACCGGTCGGCTCATCAAGAATGAGAATGTCTGCACCACGGTACAGAGCTTTCAGAATCTCTACTCGCTGCTGCAAACCAACTGGCAACTCACCCACGACTGCGTCTGGGTCAATTGTCATGTCGTATTCGTCTGCCAAACGCTTAAGTTCGCGACGTGCGTTTGCTACACCATCTTTCAACAGTGCGCCGCCCTCAGCGCCAAGAATAACGTTTTCTAGAACTGTGAATGGATCGACGAGCATAAAATGCTGGTGCACCATACCGATGCCCTGCGCAATCGCGCTCTTCGAATCAGGAATAGTGGTTGTCTTGTCATCGATCTTAATTGTTCCGCTATCGGCATGGTAAAAACCGTAGAGGATCGACATCAAGGTGGACTTGCCCGCTCCGTTCTCACCAATGATGCCGTGAATGGACCCTTTTCCTACAACAAGGTCAATGTCCTTGTTGGCTTGAACAGGCCCAAAACTTTTACTTACGCCAATTAACTCGATGGCAGGTACATTGCTTTCAGCCACTGTTGCCCGGCCTTTCTGGTCTATCAAATCAATAACTTGCGCATCAATCTCGTTCCTGCTTTCGAAGTACACCGTTTCAAAAGCGTTGCCCCACCCCCAGGAGAAGCAGAGAACAGATCCCAATGCAGTTATCCTCGTTTCCCCCTCAACCTTCGCTCCCAAAGGCTGAAAACTCTACTCGGGCTACAGGGGCGCAAGTCCCTCATAAATCCCTTCAAGACTGAAAGTCTGGAAGGAGTGGTCGTTCCGAAGAACCACCGTAAGCGAAAATGCCCACACCAGATAGTGCGGGCACTTTTCATTAGATTAGAACGGGCAGGAAGAATCCACCATGTAATCGTGAACTTCTACTTTGCCAGAAATAATATCCATCTTTGCCTGTTCAACTGCAGACTGCATTTCTGCTGTGATGAGAGGCTTGTTATACTCGTCGTAAGACCAGGAAACACCATTCTCAGCAAGGCCAAGAACTTCAACACCTGAAGTCCAAGTACCTTCTTTAGCGTCTGTCAGCGTCTTATCGACAGCAACATCTACCGCTTTGATCATGGAAGTCAGAACGGAACCCGGATGCAGGTGGTTCTGGTTGGAATCCACACCGATGCCCAGCTTGCCTTCATCTGCTGCTGCCTGAAGAACGCCAGTGCCGGTCAGGCCTGCTGCATGGAACACAACATCTGCGCCACGCGCGAACTGTGAACGAGCAAGCTCACCACCCTTAAGTGGGTCAGTCCATGCTGCGCCGGTGGTTCCAGTCATGTTTTCAATGATTTCAATGTCAGGCTTCGCGTATTTCGCGCCCTGCTTGTAACCACATGCAAACTTGCGGATCAGCGGAATATCCATACCGCCAACAAAACCAATGGTGTCAGACTCAGTTGACATTGCAGCCAGAAGACCAACGAGGAATGAACCTTCACCTTCTTTGAAGACGATGGAACGTACGTTTGGCAGGTCTACGACGGAATCAACGATTGCGAAGTGCGTGTCAGGAAATTCCTTAGCAACTTTCTCCAGTGCAGCTGCCTGAGCGAAACCAATCGTGATGATTGGATCGAGACCACGTCGCGCGAAGTTACGCAGAGCCTGTTCACGCTGAGATGGATTCTGGATCTCAAAATCGCGGAACTTGATGCCTGTGCGTTCTTCGAACTGCAACGCGCCTTTGTAAGCAGCTTCATTGAAAGACCGGTCATTACGACCGCCGAAATCATAAACGACTGCGGGCTTGAAAGTTTCTGCCATAGCTCCAGTCGTCATGACTGCTGCTAAAGCAACTGCACCGAGGATTGTTGTGGTTTTCACGGTTTCTTCCTTATTATATCTTCCCGTAGAGCGGAAAGGACTCTCCCTTAAGAAGAACAGACTCCCAACTTATGTCGTTGCTTCGAGCTCGTTCTCTTTCAGCAGGCCAGCGAGTTCTCTGGCCAAAACCTCATCGATGATCAGATCCTTGATGATGCCGGTCGCCAATGCTGCCAGTGTTGCTTTCGCCTTGCGGTAACCGCCAACGATCGCGACAACATGCGCCTTACGGACGTCATCAAAGTGCAATCCAACTGCTTTTTCGTTTAGAGAACAGGACACTTCGTTGCCGTCAATGTCGACGAAGCGGCCCATCACGTCAGAACACGCACCGCTTTCCAGCAGCTCTTCGCGTTCTTCGGAGGTAATCAGCTTGCGTTGTACAAGGTGGCCTTCCTTCTCAACGGACCCGATGCCGATGATGAAGAGTTCTGCGGCCTTCGCTCTTGCGAGCAACTCCTGAACAGCGCCCTGAGACACGAAGGTGTCTCTTTCTGCTTTGGTTTCAGCAATATAAGGAACAGGAAGATAGAAACCTTCACCGCCTGTCTTCGCACATAGCTGCTGCACAACATCATACGGGTTGGCAGAAAGACGACGGGTGAGCGAGCCGGATACGGACAACAGCTCAAGCTCAGGAAGGTGAACACGAGGCATTGCCTCAATGGTGGACTGGAGTGTGCGCCCCATACCTACGCCAATGCGCTTAGGTGGATTCGTTGTAAAAAGTGAATGAAGGTATTGGCCAGCAAAAGATGAAACTGCAGTGAAAGAGTCTGTTTCGTCACCGCTGCCAAGATCCGGAGCAATAAAGCAATTTTCCAGATTCATTCGCTTACAGAGAAATTGTTCTAATTCAACGCATTCAGAAGGCCGGGCTTCGATATGAAATTTTATCAAGCCTTCTTTTTGAGCATGTGCTATTAGGCGATGAACTTTTGCAGGAGAAACCCCAAGGCGGCCAGCAATCTCTCCCTGAGTGCTTCGGCCAATGAAAGACATCCAAGCGGCCCTAATGGCCAAAGATGTGGTCCATTCGTCTGCCTTCATGGTCTAGCCTCTTATATTCCTATATGGCTTTCTGGAAATACCTCCAGAATCCATTCCCAATTTTCCTACCGAAATGCTCAGTTTCAGAGCTTCTGAGCACTCCCCCAAATCAGAGAAGAATATTTCTTCACCACGTGAGAAATATTTCAAACACACATTTGCATTAGGTGAAACGGAAGGTCAAGGAAATAAACTGCGCGATTTGCAGAATCTTATTGCTAGCTAACTAAACCACTGTTTTTGCCATACTAATAAAATCAAATAGTTTCGATTCAAGTACTTGCGGAAATTACTTAGGTTACGACTCACGTCTCAGGTCAAATTCGCAAAGCAATCATGAAGAAATTAATCAACTTTATGTAACATTTGATCAACTCTCAATATTTGTAAAATAAACAAAATATTTTCAACGCACTAACTGGCACAACATTTGTCGCCGCAAAATCTTCAGATTGCGTTTACTGGCAAATCAAACAGTTATTTTCCGCAGAGCCAGCTTAATACAACCCTATATATATCAATGCTAGTGAATGGTCTTCCACATTCATGGATGACCGTGGGAATACTATGGATGTAACCTGTTTTCGTTAGCTCAGTGCCGATTGCAGCAAAATAAAAAAATTGAGGCGGGGAGGTCCGTGACCGGGACACCCTGAACCTTGCAAAAAAGGAGGCTGAAAATGCGGCCCATGTGCACAAAACCCCTCACTGCGATTGCGGGCGCATTCGCACTTGGTGGTTTCTTGTTTTCTACCCCCATTCTGGCAACTTCCAATACTCATGCATCTTTGAACTTCGATATGTCCAAGGAGGTGGACCTTGAACTGGTTCTGGCCGTGGACATTTCTCAAAGCATGGATCCAGAGGAACAGCGCATTCAAAGAGAAGGGTATGTTGCGGCACTGACATCTGACGAGGTGCTTGATGCGATCAAATACGGCCCCATCGGTCGCATTGCTGTTGCCTACATGGAGTGGGGTGGCAAAGACGAGCACTTTGTTGTTGCGGACTGGACCATTATTTCGGACGAGGCAACTGCGGGTAAGTTTGCAGGCAAGATTGCCGAGGCCCCTTTGCGCCGGGTGCAACGCACTTCCATCTCCTCCGCGCTGACACAGGCGGTCAATCTGGTCATCGCGAACGAATACAACGGCATGCGTCAGGTCATCGACATCTCCGGCGATGGTCCGAACAATCAGGGCAGTGCTGTCACCGAAGCGCGTGATGCTGCAATCGCGCAGGGTATGACAGTCAACGGTCT
Organism: Pseudovibrio sp. Ad26; assembly: GCF_001623285.1. Taxonomy (NCBI): domain Bacteria; kingdom Pseudomonadati; phylum Pseudomonadota; class Alphaproteobacteria; order Hyphomicrobiales; family Stappiaceae; genus Pseudovibrio; species Pseudovibrio sp. Ad26. Next base: position 66,032 of record NZ_LMCE01000024.1, on the reverse strand, counting down.
GCCTTTGATGCTGAAGGAAGAGAGTATTTCGTGGCAATCCATGCTGCATCTGGACCATTACTATGAAGACTGCGTCATTGGTGGACCTGGGGCGTTCTCAATTCCAGTCCGCTCCAAGGAAGGCTTCAGTGATGCCATCCGCATGAAACTTGTGCTGGAGATTGCCGGTCTTGTCGATGACAAACCCAAATTCATCCGCGCCAAGTCACGCAGAGATATGGTCATGTGCTCTTTGTTCGACTGATGCTGCTGGCTCCGAAATGTTTCGGAAACCTGTGTATGACCTGCTGCCGTTTGTCGCCGCTCAGATATCAGGCACAAACGGCGCAAGTTGACTCTTTCAAAGCCTGTCAAGACGCGCTAAAGGATAAGTAATCCCAAGAGACTTAGAGCATGTCGTGCACAGTTTCAGGCAAGCTCTAAGTTTTTGTTTCTGCGTGTCCCTCTCCGAAAAACGGAACCACCTTTCAGGGATGCGCGCCAGCGACGTGTTGACGGAGCCCAAATGACCGAGCGTAGAACTCTCGCCCTTATCGCCCACGATGCAAAAAAAGACGAAATGGTCGCGTTTGCCAAATTGCACGAAAGCAAACTCGCTGACTATAAGCTCTTTGCGACGGGGACAACGGGTGGCCGTATTCAGGATGCATGTCCATCTCTGGATGTAGAACGCATGAAAAGCGGCCCGCTTGGTGGTGACCAGCAGATTGGCGCAATGATTGCTGACCGCGCGCTGGATGGCCTGTTCTTCTTCGTCGACCCCCTCTCCCCAATGCCGCATGATGTGGATGTGAAAGCATTGATGCGTCTGGCGCTGGTCTACGATATTCCAATGGCGTTGAACCGCAGTACAGCAGACATCATTTTGCGCTCTGCACGCCTGGCGGGGCTTTCCACTTCCTCGCAAACACCAGAAATTTCCAGCCAACTATAAAGTCAAACTGATAAATGCTGCACTCTGCTCCGCTTACAAGAAACCTACCCTATCCGGTCCTTGTCGCTGACATCGGCGGCACGAATGCTCGCTTTGCGCTTATCGAAGGCCCCAATGAGCCTACCAAGCTTTGTGGTCAGGAAGGTACGAAGGCGCATGCAACCATTCAGGATGCCATTCGCGCCGGAGTTCTGGAACAAGGCTACGCTGCACCTCGGTCTGCGGTGCTGGCTGTTGCTGCTCCCGTTTCCAGCGACCGGATTGCCCTGACCAATGCAAGTTGGGTGATTGAGCCGCCGGCTCTCATCAAAGAGCTTGGTCTGGAACAGGTGGTTATTCTCAACGACTTTGAGGCACAGGCCCTTGCCTTGCCATCCCTATCCCCAATCGATCTGGATCAGGTGGGCGGAGGTGTAGCTGATCAGAACGCAACCAAGTTTGTTGTTGGACCGGGCACCGGCCTTGGTGCAGGTGCAATGATCCGCTCCTGCGGAAAATGGATTCCCGTTCCTGGTGAAGGTGGTCATGTTGAGCTTGGCCCCCTGAGTGAGGAAGAATACCGCATCTGGCCGCATATCGAGCGCATTGGCGGGCGCGTTGGTGCTGAGCAGGTTGTCTGTGGTGCCGGCCTTGTGCGCCTTGCTAAGGCTGTGCTGCAGGCTGATGGGGTGCATCGTACTTATGAGAAACCATCTGATGTGCCTTTAGCGGCAGATGATGGTGATGAGGTCGCGCAGAAAGTGCTGCGATTGTTCTCTGCTGCACTTGGCCGTGTTGCTGGGGATTTCGCGATCACCAATCTCGCACGTGGCGGTGTGTATCTGGCAGGCGGCATTCCGCCGAAGATCTCGCATTGGCTGCATGGTGGTGAGTTCCGCGCTGCTTTTGAGGCCAAAGCACCGCATGAAAGCATCATGAAGTCTATTCCGACTTACATCATCACACATAAGAGCCCTGCCCTTGAAGGCCTTGCGGCTTATACCCGTGCACCTGATGATTATCTGGTAGACCTGACTGGCCGCAGCTGGCACCGCAAGGACACCACAACCTCGGACTAGCACTGAGCCCAAATTCCAATTTGACTGGAAGCAGCTTTGCATAGATTAAGGTCTGTGGAGCTGCTTCCTCTTTTTTGACGCCTACATTTTGCGGAGCCCATGACGTCTTCCTCTTTGCCAATCGAAGCGATCTTGCCGGATCTGCTCTCTGCTCTTGAGCAAAACACCAATGCGGTTCTTGTTGCCGAACCGGGCGCGGGTAAAACAACCCGTGTGCCACTGGCTCTGCTGGATGCTCCATGGCGAGGCGATGGTAAGATCATCGTGCTGGAGCCTCGGCGCCTTGCAGCCCGTGCAGCTGCGCGACGTATGGCGCATACGCTGGGTGAGAGCGTTGGCGAGACGGTTGGTTACCGTGTGCGCATGGACAGCAAGGTTTCAGGCAAAACCCGCATTGAGGTGGTGACTGAAGGCGTCTTCACCCGCATGATCCTTGATGATCCTGAGCTTTCCGGTGTGGCTGCGGTTCTTTTTGATGAATACCATGAACGCTCCATGGACGGAGATCTTGGTTTGGCGTTTGCTTTGGATGTTCAGGAAGCTTTGCGCGATGATCTGCGTATCGTCCCCATGTCCGCGACACTGGATGCCGCAGAAGTTTCCAAGCTGCTGGGTGATGCACCGATCCTGAAGAGTGAAGGCCGTCAGTATCCGGTTGAGACGCGCTACATTGGCCGTGATCCACGCGGGCGACTGGAAGATCAGGTAGCACGGGCAGTTCGATCAGCACTCGCGGACGAGACCGGATCGGTCCTTGTGTTTTTGCCGGGCCAAGGTGAGATCAAACGCACGCAATCCTTGCTGGAAGGACGCGTTGCAGCTGATGTGAGCATAGCTCCCCTTTATGGCGCTCTCGACAGTAAAGCACAGGATCTGGCTGTTCGGCCAGCCAAGCCCGGTCAGCGGAAAGTGGTACTCACCACAGCCATTGCGCAGACATCCCTGACCATTGAGGGGGTCCGCATTGTGATTGATGCGGGTCTTTCTCGTGTGCCACGCTATGATCCGCAGACAGGCTTAACACGCCTTGAAACCGTGAAGGTTTCTCGGGCAACTGCAGAGCAGCGCAAAGGGCGCGCAGGCCGCGTGGAATCGGGCATTTGTTATCGGCTTTGGGAAGAAGCGCAGACGAAAGCCCTGCCTGCTGCTGAAAAACCGGAGATTTTGGAGAGTGATCTTTCCGGATTGGTACTTGATGTCGCCAATTGGGGTGTTTCTGATCCCGCTCAATTGAAGTTCATGACGCCACCATCTGCTGCTGCCTGGTCTGAAGCTAAAGAGCTGCTCGAAGAACTAGACGCTCTGGATGCAGATGGCGGCCTGACCAAAGCTGGGCGTGATCTTGCGGGACTGCCGCTGCACCCTCGCCTTGGACACATGCTGGTGCAAGCGAGGCAAGAGGGACAAGCGGAGCTGGCATCGCTGATTGCCGTGATAATTGGTGAACATGGTTTGGGCGGTCGATCGACTGACCTGCGAGATCGCTTACGCCGCTTGATGCAAGACCAGAGTCCACGAGGCAAAGAAGCCCGTGCACAAGCCAAGCGCTGGGTGAAACTTGTTGGCGGACGCTCCTCTGAGCGTGCAAACTTTGAAGATGCGGGCGATATCCTGAGCCTTGCTTACCCTGACCGTATCGCACAGCAACGCGGCGCACGAGGAAGTTTCCGCCTTGCCAATGGGCGTGGAGCTCAGCTGGAAGAGAGCGAAGCGCTGTATGCCGAGAAGTTCCTGAGTGTTGCCGAAGTCACAGGAACAGCCGCCCGCGCACGCATTTTGCTGGCTGCGCCACTTTCCTTCAGTGAACTCGAAGCGCGCTTTGCCTCGCACATCCGCGAGAAGGAGCAGGTGCAGCTGATGCCAGACGGTGCCATCAAAGCGGTTCGGCAGCGGGTCCTTGGCAAGTTGGTGCTGAACGAGAAGAAAATCTCTGATCCTGATCCTGAAGCGATCATCGACGCATTGCTGGAACAGTTTGCCCGCAAAGGCGCGGCCCGTCTGCCATGGAGCAAGGATCAGTTACGCTATCGCGGACGCGTAACTTATCTGCGCAAGACGGCAGGTAAGGAATGGCCGGATCTGAGTGACAAGGGTCTGGATGCTGACTTTGAATGGCTGCGTCCGTTTCTAGCAGGGAAAACTGCGCTGTCTCAAGTGAGTGCGGGGACGTTGGGGGACGCGCTTGCAATGCTGGTTCCCTGGGAGTTGAGTTCGGAACTGGACAATCTGGCGCCATCGCACTTTGTCGTACCCACCGGATCGCGCATTCCGATTGATTATGACGGCAAACAGGGGCCGATGCTTTCCGTTCGCGTACAGGAACTGTTTGGTCTTGCGGATCATCCAAGCATTTGCGGTGGAAGAGTTCAGTTGGTGTTGCAACTGCTCTCCCCTGCTCAGCGGCCCATCCAAATCACCAAGGACCTACCTAGGTTCTGGCAAGGATCCTGGGCAGATGTAAAGGCTGATATGAAGGGGCAGTACCCAAAACACCCGTGGCCGGACAATCCGCTGGATGCGGAAGCCACGCGCCGGGTGAAACCGCGCAAATAAAAAGCCGAAGAGCACAATGCTCTCCGGCCTTCTAAAACTCATAGGTGAAAAGCTTATTCGCCTTCGTTTGCAGGAGTTGCCTGCAACAGGCCGTAGCGCTCGACGCCGATCTTCTCAAGAAGTTCCAGCTGGGTTTCGAGGAAGTCGATGTGACCTTCTTCGTCTGCCATCAGGTCTTCAAAAAGCTTCATGGTGACGTAATCACCTTCGTCACGGCAAACTTCGCGTGCTTCTTTGTAAAGAGCACGAGCGGAGTATTCACCTGCCAGATCGCATTCAAGGCATTCCTTGAGGTCCTGACCGATGCGCAGCGGATCGAGTGTCTGCAGATTCGGGTGGCCTTCGAGGAAAATGATACGCTCGATAAGCTTATCGGCGTGTTCCATTTCCTCAATGGATTCTTCACGTTCTTTTTTTGCAAGCTTTGTGAAGCCCCAGTCTTCAAGGAGACGGTAGTGCAGCCAGTATTGATTTACTGCGGTCAGCTCATGGCGTAGAGCCTTGTTGAGATATTCCAGTACTTTAGGTTCACCCTTCATGTCACTCTCTCCTTGACAAATTGAGGTATTGACCTTTTTTAGAATAATTCCAAGTTACTGTCCAGAGTCATCTTTAACTTGTTCAGCCTCAGCGTATACAACTTCGATGATGCTTTTAAAGCAACCACCACATTTTGGCCTGTACCCAAGATGACGAAATACCGCGCCCGGAGTGGGGACACCCCCCTCAGGATTCTCGCAAAGCTCACGTGCAGCTTGTTTTATTTCCTTGTCATTAATGACGTTGCAGTGACAAATGATCATTGTTGGTTGCTTTCGGGCTCCCAATTTCGCTTGCAAAGCATTATATAAACAGTAGATCTTTTAAAACTAGAGAATAATACTCCAGTTTCCTGCAGTCCTATCACGAGCAAAGCCCCTATGAACACCAACCAAACGACGAAGGATCTCCGCAAGACAATCGTCTTAACGGGCGCAAGCCGTGGAATCGGCCACGCAACCGTAAAGAAATTTTCTTCAGCGGGTTATCGGGTCATTAGCTGTTCCAGACAACCATTTTCTGACAAATGCCCTTGGCCATCCGGGCCGGAAGACCACATTGAAGTGGACTTGGGTGATGCAGATAATCTGGAAAACGCCGTTCTCCAGATCAAAGAGCGTCTGAAAGACAACGGCTCCATGCTTCATGCCCTCGTCAACAATGCGGGTATCAGCCCGAAAGATGAGGAAGGCCAACGCCTCGATTCCCTGACAACCCCAATGCAAACATGGCGAGATGTGTTTCAGGTAAACTTCTTCGCGCCAATTATGCTGGCTCGCGGTTTGTTTGATGAGCTGAGGGCTGCGAGAGGCTCTGTCGTGAACGTCACGTCCATCGCTGGGAGCCGTGTGCATCCGTTTGCGGGAACAGCTTATGCCACTTCCAAGGCGGCTCTTGCTTCCCTCACGCGCGAGATGGCTGCTGACTTTGGGCCGCATGGCGTTCGTGTGAATGCGATTGCTCCGGGTGAAATCGATACTTCGATTCTCTCACCTGGTACCGAGAAAATCGTCGAGACCATTCCGATGCGCCGTTTGGGCAGCACCACAGAAGTGGCAGACACCATCTACTTCCTGTGCTCTGCTCCATCTTCTTACGTGACAGGTGCGGAAATACATATCAACGGCGGTCAGCACGTATAAACGCGTTCTTATGTGAAACGTGAAAGGGGCGCTTTGGGCGCCCTTTTTTGTTGCCAGCATGCGTGCTGAAGGGCGTCAATTATTGGCAATATTTCTTAGCTCTTTTTTATGGATCCTCTGATTTAATTAGCTGGTTGCATCAAGAAGTGTTGGGGGATCAAACACATGCCAGCAGTCAACTTAAAAAGGGTGCCTGTCGTTCTGTACGGTATGGTGTTTCTGATCGTGCTGCTCGGCATTGTTCAACAGGTGTTCGTTGACACCATTGGTGTTGAAACCCCTTTGAAAGACCTGCGGCATATTTCTCTCGATGAAGAACTCAACCTCGGCGCATGGTTCTCTTCCATGGTGATGGTTTGTATTGCTGGTCTAACTGCTGTGATCGGCATCATTGAACGACACTCCAAGAAACCACAAAATTGGCCCTACTGGTTGGTGCTCGCCTTTGGTTTTCTCTACATGTCCGTTGATGAGAACATCGCAATCCATGAAGTCACTATCGATCCACTACGCAATGCGTTTGACCTGAGTGGTGCCTTTTACTTTGCATGGGTGCTGCCTGCTGTGGTTCTAGTTGGAACGCTAGGCCTCGTTTATCTGCGCTTTCTCATAAGGTTACCGCGACGGTTCGCTGTTCTGTTTGTTGTGTCAGGCAGCGTTTATCTTGCAGGCGCGATTGGCTTTGAGATGCTGGGAGCCATGTTTGCAGGCAGCGAAGGCTATGATGCGCTTGGCTACAAGATCTTCTACATTTTGGAAGAGACGTTTGAACTGGTCGGTCTGACGACCTTTCTCTCTGCCCTGCTCGCCTATCTGGGTGAAGTTCACCAGTACGCGGCCATTACATTCCAGCGATCAATTCAAGCTGGTTATGTCACCCCAGAGAAGTGAGGAGAAGGGACAAAGCCCCTTCCCCCAATGTGTTAGCTGGATGCCGCAACAGCACGCTTCGCCATGACCGTCACCAGATTAGCGCGATAGGCAGCGGTACCGTGAAGGTCTGAAAGCATGTTGTCAGCAGATGGCGCCATGCCTGCAACCGCATCAGCAGACCAGTTGCCATTCAGAGCCTTTTCCATGTCAGGCATGCGGAAAACACCATCCTGACCAGCACCTGTCACAGCCACACGAGCACCCGCTCCGGTCTTTGCTACAAAGACACCAGCCATTGCGTAGCGCGAGGCAGGATTGGGGAACTTTGCATATGCGGTGTTCGATGCGACCGGGAGGACAACCGCGGTCACTATCTCATCTTCATCCAGCGCAGTTTCGAACATACCAGTAAAGAAGTCCTGCGCAGAGAACTCACGCTTATTGGTCTCGATGGTTGCCCCAAGAGCCAACAAAGCTGCCGGGTAATCCGCTGCCGGGTCATTGTTGGCGACAGAGCCACCAATCGTACCCATATGGCGGACATGCGGATCACCGATTGTGCCTGCCAGATCAGCCAGTCCTGGAAGGACAGCCTTGATATCTTCATTGGCCGCGACATCTGCATGGCAAGTTGCTGCACCGATGCGGATTGAGCCATCAGCCTGCTTCACAATGCCGGAAATTTCTCCGATGTGGCGCAGATCAATCAAGTCACTTGGTGCTGCAAGGCGTTGCTTCATGGTTGGGATCAAGGTCTGACCACCAGAAAGCAGTTTGCCGTCATCAGCATTTTTCAGCATTGCCGCAGCATCTGACACTGTCGATGCGCGATGATATTTGGTCTCGTACATTTTTAGCCTCCCATCCCCTAAAGGGGTCTTTGGCAGAGTTGCTATGAGTTAAGTTCAGACAATTCAGTTTTCGGGTACGGAATAGCTTCCAGATCAGAAAAGAAAATCTTGCGATTTTGCTCGCCGTGGATCAGTTGGCCAAGCCGCGCAGCTCTTTCAAACAGAACTGAGGCTTCGCTTTCTTCCCCTGCCAGCAATGTGGCGCGTGCCAGTAGTTCAGAAGCATAGGCGTGGTCAAAGTCTGCCATATCCTCTTGATGAACCTCTGTCAGGTCCATGGTCTGCCGGGCGTAACGCATTGCTGCTTCACGGTTTCCAAGCAGAACATGGATACGACCCACGAGCCACAAGCCACGTTGGTGATGGACTTTCGTTCCGGCCTGAAGCCAGTGCCAAAGGCTGGCGTGGGCGACATGGAGCATCTCGTCATTTTCCTCGGGCGAGCGGCTCTCATTTTCTAAGAGAGCCCATGCGCGCTGATTGAGTTCGATGGCGATGAACTTGTGATCCAATGTCGATTTAGCGCCAGCCTGTGCCATTGATTACTCCGCTGCCTGCTTCATGCCGTTGTCCTGAATGAGCTGCCAGACGCGGTTTGGCGAGGCAGGCATATTCATGTCACGAATGCCAAGGGCGTCCGTCACGGCGTTGATGACAGCAGGTGGTGACCCAATCGCGCCAGCTTCACCGCAGCCCTTCATGCCGAGTGGATTGCCCGGGCATTCAGTGACTGTGGTTTCCAGCGTGAAGGACGGCACATCATCCGCACGCGGCATGGTGTAGTCCATGTAAGAAGCTGTAAGCAGCTGACCGTCTTCGTCATACTGGGTGTTTTCCAGCATGGCCTGCCCGATGCCTTGCACCAAACCACCGTGCACCTGACCTTCCACAATCATCGGATTGATGATGGTGCCGAAGTCATCAGCAGCGACAAAGTTCTCGATGGAGACAACGCCCGTATCCGGATCAACTTCGACCTCGCAGATGTAACACCCTGCAGGGAACGTGAAGTTAGTTGGATCGTAGAAGGCACCTTCCTTCAGGCCGGGTTCCATGCCTTCCGGCAGGTTGTGGGCTGTGTAAGCTGCCAGAGAAACTTCGGTGAAGGTGAGTTTCTTATCGGTTCCGGTGACTTTCAGTTCACCGTTCTCGATTTCGATGTCTCCTTCGGACGCTTCCATCAGGTGCGCTGCGATCTTCTTCGCCTTGGCTTCGACCTTGTCGAGTGCCTTGGCTATCGCAGACATACCGACGGCACCAGAGCGGGAGCCATATGTGCCCATGCCCATCTGCACTTTGTCAGTATCACCATGGACGATGGAGATGCTCTCCGTTGGCAGGCCAAGCCGGTCAGAGACCAACTGAGCGAAGGTGGTTTCGTGACCCTGACCATGGCTGTGCGACCCGGTCAGAACCTCAATGGTTCCAACGGCATTCACACGAACCTCAGCAGACTCCCAAAGACCTACACCTGCGCCGAGTGAGCCAACAGCCTGAGATGGTGCGATACCGCATGCCTCAATGTAGCAAGACATGCCGATACCACGGAGCTTGCCAGCTGCTTCGGACTGAGTGCGACGCTGAGCAAAGCCATCATAATCGATGGCCTTCATGGCCGCATCGAGAGAGGCTTCATAATCGCCGGCATCATAAGCCATGATCACTGGTGTTTGATGCGGGAACTCGCGCACAAAGTTGATGCGGCGGAATTCAGCTGGCGCCATGCCAACTTCTTTCGCAGCCGTTTCCATCATGCGCTCAACCACATAGGTTGCTTCTGGACGCCCTGCACCGCGATACGCATCCACCGGAGTGGTGTTGGTGTAGACTGCTTTCACATTCGCATAGATATTTGGAATGTTGTACTGGCCCGACAGTAGCGTCGCGTACAGATAGGTTGGTACAGAAGATGAGAACAGAGACATGTAAGCGCCAAGGTTGGCGACTGTCTTCACACGGAACCCGGTGATTTTGTTGTTCGCATCAAGAGCCAGTTCTGCGGTGCTGTGGTGATCACGACCATGCGCATCTGTCAGGAAGGCTTCTGTACGGTCGGAAGTCCACTTAACGGGACGGCCAACACGCTTTGTTGCCCAAAGACAAGCAATCTCTTCGGGATAGATGAAGATCTTGGAGCCGAAGCCACCGCCAACATCCGGTGCAACTACGCGCAGCTTGTTCTCAGGTGCCACGTTGTAGAACGCGGAGAGTACCAAGCGTGCCACATGCGGGTTCTGAGAGGTGGTGTAAAGCGTGTAGTGCTCTTCTGACGGATCAAAATGCGCCAGAGCAGAGCGTGGTTCCATCGGATTTGGAACAAGGCGGTTGTTGTCGATGTCCATCCGGGTGATGTGTGCTGCGTTTGCAAACGCTTCATCCGTTGGAGCCTCCTCGCCGATCTCCCAATCGTAGATGAGGTTGCCGGCGGCTTCCGGATGGAGCTGTGGTGCGCCATCTTTCAGAGCATCAAGACTGTCAACGACAGCTGGCAGGTCTTCATATTCCACCACAACAGCTTCTGCTGCATCACGTGCCTGCTGCTGAGTATCAGCAACAACAACTGCGATGGCCTGACCGACATAACGGACTGTTTCCGACTCCAAAGCACGGTACGCGCCCATGTTCATTGGAGAACCATCTTTGGAATGGATCATCCATCCGCAAATGATGTTGCCGATACCGTCTGCAACCAACTGATGTCCGTTCAAGACTGCATCAACACCCGGCATTTTCATCGCGTCATCTGTGTTGATGGACTTGATGCGTGCGTGAGCGTGTGTTGAGCGAACGAAAGCGGCGTGGCCCATGCGTTGCATGGTCATGTCATCTGTGTAACGGCCATTTCCGGTAATAAATCTTTTGTCTTCTTTGCGCAGCACTCGTGCGCCGATTCCTTCTGGTGTCATTTCCATCCCCTCCCGGAAGGTTGACTTCAGCAACTGTTCATAGGCTCCAGCAGTGCAACGCACCTGAAATAAGGTGCAGCTGGATCAATGATCAGTTGAATTTCCGAATTATTCTGCGGCTTCGAGAACTTCGGCCATTTCGTCAGCAGCGGCTTTGATCGCCTTGACGATGTTGTGGTAGCCGGTGCAGCGGCAGATGTTGCCTTCCAGCTCATGGCGGATTGTTTTCTCGTCCAGATCTGTACCCAGGCGATCAATCATATCGATTGCAGACATGATCATGCCAGGGGTGCAGAAACCGCACTGAAGACCGTGGTTTTCCTTGAAGGCTTTCTGCATGATGTGCAGTTGGCCATTTTGGGCAACGCCTTCAATTGTGGTGACAGCAGAACCAGTTGCCTGAACAGCAAGCATACTGCAGGACTTAACCGCCTTACCGTCCATGTGCACGAGACATGCACCACACTGTGAGGTGTCACAGCCGATGTGTGTTCCGGTCAGTCCCTGATTTTCGCGCAGAAATGTAGACAAAAGGGTGCGGTCTTCGACCTCACCAGAAATCTGCTTTCCATTCACCGTCATAGAGACAGTCGTCATGGTTTTCCTCCCTCAAAAAAGCCTGCAATTTCGCGTCCGCAGACTATGAAGCCAACAGCCTTGGTCAGGATCTCCCGTCCTATCAAGGCAGTTGGTTGTAATTTAGGCCGTTGGCCTTGTTATTCGGCGGGGCCGTTAGCTTGCAAAACGCCCTCTCGCGCCTTGCAATCTCCGGCCGCCAAATTTCTAGTTTCATAGCAACCAATAAAGAGCAATCAAAACAACCAGAGCCAGAAGGCCCCAACCCAGCGGACCACCTAAGAATCCTTTGCCCGCTGCAACTTCTACCTTCTCCTCAACGTCTTTGACCGCATCTTCCAACGCATGTTCAGCATCAGCCATGGCTTCAACTGATCCTTCGATGGCGTGCTCATTTGCGATAGACTTCGCTTCTTCGATCAGTCCCTGATCCAGCTCGACAGCTTCTAGTGGCTCGTCCGTACCTACCACTGGAGTCCCGCCTAATTCACGGTTCAGATTCGAGAAGAATTCCTCAGCCATCTTTTTGGCAGTCGAGTCGATCAACCGGTTTCCCAATTGAGCAAGTTTACCGCCGACCTTTGCATTAACCTCATAACTCAGAAGAGTGCCATCCCCACTCTCTGACAGGGTTACATCTGCTGAGCCCTTCGCAAACCCTGCAACACCACCCTTGCCTTCGCCGGAGATTTTGTAGGAGTTTGGCGGGTTCAGTTCGGAGAGAGTTACTTCTCCTTTGAACTTGGCTTTAACTGGTCCCACTTTCGCTGTGACCGTGGCATTCATCTCCGTGTCGGAGGTTTTTTCCAGACTATCGCAACCGGGAATACACTTTTTCAGCAATTCAGGATCGTTGAGAGCTTCCCAAACCTTTTCCTGACTCGCAGGTATTTGCTGCTCTCCAGACATTTCCATGGATTGGCCCCCTCGTTCTTTTCAGTGCTTCCTTTAGGTAGGCTCCACGCCTTAAAGTCACTTTTGCATTCCACATCATGTAGATTGGACTTAAATCGAGGGAAAAGACAAGTACCTCTCGTGTTAAAATTGTCATGGATGCTCAAAACTTCTTTTCAGAACACAACGACGTTTTATACGTCCTGCGTTATGCTGGTGTTTCCACGCTGTGGATACTCACGTAACGGTAAAGAGCTTGTTTTGCGCTAAAGCGTTGACCCGAGGCCCGCATCGCCTTAATGCCTTTTCATTAAATAAACGAATTCAGCGTGAGGCATTGTCTCGCGTTTGTGCGCAGAAAATCAAAGGCAACATCCTTGAGCAAATCACCCAAAGGCGGTGCTCCACGAGCCCGCAATGCGCAATCCAAAAAAGGCGGGGCACGGAAGGACAATGGTCCAAAGCGTGGTTTTTCTGCCAAACGCGATACCCGAGATAATCGGGACCAGAGAGAGGCGCGTAATCCCCGCGACACTCGTGGTGGCAAGAAAGACAGCGTAGCTGCAGCTCGCCCGAACCGGCGCGAGCAAATGCGCAGTGCTCCAGCCACGACGGTTGTTGAGCCAATCGTGCGCGAACACAAGCCAACATCTGCCCGCTTTGCAACACCTGCCAGCGTTCTGCCTGTGATGGTGGAAATGAACGGTTGGGATGACTATGCCCTGCTGGATATGGGGCATGGACAAAAGCTTGAACGCTATGGCCGCTATAAGCTTATCCGTCCTGAAGCACAGGCTATGGGCGCTCCTCGCCTGCCTGAAAGCGAATGGAAAAGCGCGGACGCGATCTTTACCGGTGATGTAGAGGAAGAAGGTCCGGGTCGCTGGAAGTTTGCCAATCAGGTTGATGAGATCTGGCAGATGAAATACGGCCCTGCCACGTTTAACGGGCAGTTCATGTCTTTCCGTCATGTGGGCGTGTTCCCTGAACAGGCTGCACACTGGGACTGGGTTGGTGACCAGATCAAAAAAGTAGATCGCCCACTCAAAATTCTCAACCTGTTTGGATACACAGGAATGGCTTCGCTGCTGCCTGCTGCTCTTGGCGCGCAAGTCACTCATGTTGATGCGTCTAAAAAGGCCATCGTCTGGGCACGTGAGAACCAGGAATTATCCGGTCTGGAAGACAAGCCAATTCGCTGGATCTGCGATGACGCCATGAAGTTTGTGGAGCGGGAAGTGCGCCGCGGAAACACCTATGACGGCATTATCCTCGACCCACCGAAATATGGCCGCGGCCCGAATGGAGAGGTCTGGGACTTCTTTGAGAGCGTGCCGCACATGTTGGCGTGCGTGCGAAAGCTGCTCTCACCCAATGCACAGTTTCTGCTGATGTCCAGCTATGCTATTCGCGCCAGCTTCCTGTCCTCTCATGAGTTGATGAGGGAATGCCTTGACGGCCTGCCGGGCACGATTGAATCTGGCGAATTGGCTATTCGCGAACTTGATGGACCACGATTGCTCTCAACCTCCCTATTCAGCCGGTGGAGCGCACCTGATAACAATAAGGCTGAGGGAGCATAACCCGATGGAAACCAGAGAAAATCACCGCGCTGGTGCAGTAAAACAGATCACTTCGCATTCAAATCCGATTGTGAAGGAGATCAAGGGTCTTGTTGCTCAACGTAAGAATCGCAAACAGTCCGGGTTGTTCGTCGCCGAGGGCCTGAAGCTGGCAACTGATGCTTTGGAAGCTGGCTGGGGTGTACGTTATCTGGCACTTGGCCCTGAAGCTCGCGAAAACAAGATTGCGTTAGAAGCGGCTGCAAAAGCAAAAGCCCGCGGAGCCCTCATTCTTGAGGTGAACACGGCTGTGCTTGGAGCGATCACCCGCCGTGATAATCCGCAAATGGTTGTTGGTGTTTATGAGCAGCAGACTCTGAAGCTCAGTGACATTAACCCAAGAAGTGCCACCACATGGATCGCGCTTGATCGTGTGCGAGATCCCGGCAATCTGGGAACCATCATCCGTACAGGGGACGCAGTTGGTGCGACTGGTGTGATTCTGATTGACGAAACAACTGATCCATTTGCCGTTGAGACTGTACGTGCGACAATGGGCTCTCTGTTTCATATGCCGCTTGTGCGCTGTACTGCAGATGAGTTCGTTGAATTCCGCAAGAAGTGGTCCGGACCTGTAGTTGGTACTCATTTGCGGGGCACAAAGGACTATCGTGCTGTAGATTATAAAGAACCTGTCATTTTGTTGATGGGCAATGAACAGGCTGGCCTGAGTGATAAACTGGCTGATACTTGCTCTGATCTGGTGAAGATTCCGCAGGCGGGGCAAGCTGATTCAATGAATTTGGCCGTTGCAACGGCTGTGATGCTTTATGAAGTGCGCAGGAACTATCTGAAGCTGTAAACGTAAGCCGGGGGGCTTGGAATGCGCTTGTTGATTTTGGGGGCTGGATATTCAGCTCGCCACTTTGTGAAAATGTACGGGACCGAATTTTCCTGGATTGGCGGAACGACCCGCTCTCCTGAGAAAATGGAGGAACTGCAGTCCAAAGGGGTTCAGCCGATCCTGTTTGACGGACAAACAGCAAGCGATGAGTTGTTGGAGGCGATTGCCACTGCAACTCATATTCTGGTTTCTGCCGCGCCAACGGACGATGGTGATCCTTTGCTGAATGCTGCGCGTGACGCAGTTGCGAAAGCAAAGCCAACGGCGATCTGCTATCTCTCTACCATCGGGGTATATGGCGACCACGAAGGTCGCTGGGTGACAGAAACAGCAGAGTGCAATCCAACCTCCAAGCGCTCCAAACAGCGTCTGGAAGCTGAGCGCGAGTGGCTTGCATTCTCAAAAGAAACCAGCATCCCAGTCAGCATTTTACGTCTTGCCGGCATTTATGGCCGTGGCCAGAATGCGCTTTGCAATCTGGACAAGGGTAAAGCTCGCCGGATTATCAAGGAAGGTCAGGTCTTCAACCGGATTCACGTGAGTGATATTGCTGGAGCTGTCCAGCATGCATTTGAAGACAACGCATCCGGTATTTTCAACGTGTGTGATGATGCACCGTGTCCGCCAGAAGACGTGGTGGAATATGCAGCACGCCTGATGGGTGTGGAGCCACCGCCTGAAGTCGCTTTTGAAGATGCTGATCTTTCACCTATGGCGATTTCGTTTTACGGCGAAGTGAAACGCGCGAGCAATGCCAAGCTGAAAGGCGCATTGGGGTATAAATTCAAATTCCCGAACTACCGGGAAGCGTTGGATTATATGTGGGAGAACGGCTGGAGCTAGAGCGTGTGAAGAACACGCCTTGATCCAACCGCTCACCTTGCACCGGTTTTGACCGCAGAGCGGATTTTTATACTGTTTCGTGTTGAGGCAGGTCTCCTTCTATCTCGTAGTAATCGCCTTTGCTGGCGCAGAAGATGTGACCTGCCAGTTTCGAGCCTGTCGGTTCTTCCAGAAGCCCAGCGCTGAAGTAAACTTCATGAGCAATCTCGGGGATTTTGTCTCCGTGATAAAACAGGCTGCTGCCGCAGTTGTTGCAAAATGCGCGCTTCGCGTAATCAGAGGAGCGGTAATATGAGATGTTCTCTTCTCCGCTCTCAACCTTCAAAGCATCAAACGGAATTGCGATTGCGTGGAATGGCCCGCTGTTCCAACGACGGCACATTGTGCAATGGCATAAACCAATATCTTTCTGGGGCGCTTCAGCCTTGAATGAGACTTCGCCACAAAGGCATTTCGCTTTATAAATCCGCAAGTCAGACATATCTCTCTCCCTTAGAGCTTGTTGGGTAACCTTAGCCGAGGGCCACGGTTTGGGATAAGATCAATTTCCTCATCAATCTTCGTAGGCATATTGAGGGCGACCATCTTCAATCTGGTAGTAGTCACCCTTTGTGGCACAGAAGATATGATTGCCTGCTGTGAGGCCTGTTGGCTGCTCTAACGTACCCACGGCAATCGCAATTCGGTCTTTCCATTGAGGATGGCGGTCAGCATGCCAAAACAGGTTTGAACCGCATTTTGAACAGAAACCGCGCCGGGCAAACTCAGAGGATTCGTAGTATTTGACGATGTCTTCGCCTGAGGTGAACATCAGATCTGCCAGCGGCACACTATACGCTTCAAACGGGCCACTGCCCCATTTGCGGCATTGCTTGCAATGGCAGCTACTGACCGGTTCATTTGGCGCTTCACCTTCAAAAGTGACCGCTCCACACAGGCAACGCCCTTTAAATTCTATGGTCTTTGTCATCTGACTTTCCAATACCTACTGCAATGAGATGGCCTCTCGAATCGAGGGCTATGCGATTCCTTAAAAAGAACATATAGCGAACATTTGTATTCAGCAAGCGTTCAGGTTAAGTCTCGTATCTGGGTTTCATAGATTCAATTTTTGTCCAATCAGATGTGCTGGGCATTACAAGGTGATTGGACTTCAGGGAAGGCATGTTGGGGATGCGGGTACTTTTTACTGTTGTGGGGTTGGGGCTGGCGCTTAGCGGTTGCGCCTCTCTCTCCGAGGAAGATTGCAAGGTCGGCGACTGGCAAGGCATTGGCGTTGTTGATGGCCGTGCTGGTTACACCTCTGACAAGCTGAATGAACATACTAAAGCTTGCGGCAAGTACGGCGTCACGCCGGATGTGGGAGCCTATATGGCTGGGCGAACCATTGGCCTGCAAAGCTACTGCACGCCAATTTCTGGCTTTGAGCAGGGCCGCGAGGGCAAGAGCTACCGTGGTGTATGCCCAATCGCCACAGAAGAGAGCTTCAAAGTCGGCTACTCTCTGGGCAACCAGCTTTATTCGGCAAACGAGTCTGCCAGTGAAGCTCAGGAAGCTGTCTGGGAGATTCAACGCCGCATTGACCGGCTTGAAGAAGAGGCACGTGGTGAGGATTGCAAGTCTGGCAAGGAAGGCAAGGCCTGCCGGAAAGCCGCAGATGCCGCCCGTACAGACTCGTATCTGGCACGTGCAGACCTGTTACTTGCACAAAATCGGTTATTCTCGCGCGAACGCCAGCGCGATCGTGTCCGAAAAGAAGTCACCAATAAGCTGCTTGACCTTGAACCGAGCTACAACCCCTCCTAAAATTTGTAGGTAAATGCAGATTCTTAGGGGAAGGCGAGCCGATGAAAACGTGGCGTGTTTATCTTTCAGGTGAAATCCACACCGACTGGAGAGAGCGTATTGAACATGGTGCGGCTGATGCAGGCCTACCTGTTCATTTCGACAGTGCTGTGACTGATCACGAAGCCAGTGATGATTGCGGTGTCGAAATTCTAGGTCCAGAAGAAAACAACCTCTGGCGAGATCACAAGGGAGCAAAAGTGAACGCTATCCGCACCCGCACATTGCTCTCCGAGGCAGATATCGTTGTGGTTCGCTTTGGCGACAAATACCGGCAATGGAATGCAGCATTCGATGCAGGTTTCGCCTCGGCACTAGGCAAAAGCATCATCGTGTTGCACGAACCAGCTCTGACGCATCCACTGAAGGAAGTGGATGCTGCTGCCCTGGCTGTTGCAGAAGACCCAGACCAGGTGGTTGACCTGCTTCGTTACGTGATCCGCGGCGAGCTGTAAGCCCCTCCCAATTCAAGGGAAGACGCTGTTTCACCACGGCCCTACACTCTCACCTCGTTTTGAGGGATGAGTGTAGGGCCTTTTGTTTTTTGGGGCTTTAATATCAAGCAAGGTGGCAACCTTGAACTGGGCTGCCTGCTTCCGGTCAAGCATTGAATGCGATGAGGGTGTTGCCCCAGTGGCGGCCTTGGACCCAGATTGGGGCCGAGACCAGTTTGATCATCATTACTTTGCCGCCACCCATATCTCGGCGATACGTTTGCAGGCTGTATTCCTTGGTGTTCTTGCTTGCGTTTAGGCCAGCATGGTCATCGAACATTCTGCGGTTACGGCAGTTTGCTGCATTCCAGACCGGGTCGCTGCCCTGCGGTTTGGAATAGTCTTTGCTGTGTGTTGGCAGATAAGCGTTCTTGTCCAGTGCTGCGCAGAAGACGATGTGGTCATCAAGATCTTTGACCGGCTCTTGAATAGCTGGAAGCACCCGATCGGTCATTTGGGTAAAAAGCGCCATGAACTGCGCTGGATTGGAGCCTTCAATTGGCGTGTAGTTGAAATCGAAGAGGTCATTCACTGAGATCCGGCCTGCGTCCACTTCAGCTTCAAACGCTTCCATGGTCTTTCCAGCGGTCTCTTTTGCCACCTCGATCATCTGCTGATTGAGGTTATCGCCATGTTCGACAGCCACTTCGGCGAGAAGCGCGTCGGCGGTTTGAGAGGTGCCCAGCATCTGGCCCGAGACCTGTTCGATGCTTTCCGCATTTGTTGAGACAACACCGATCATTTCATCACGGTTGCGTAGGAGCTCCTCTGTATCTGCATCGTTGTTTGCGCAAGCCGTTCGTATGGAGTCCGTGTTTGCAGATATGTTGTCTACCATCGCTTCCAACTCATGGAAGAGGTCGTTGATGGATTGAGTACTGTTTTCAGCGGTTGCGACGGTGCCAAGCGCGCTCTTGCCCAAGTCGACCAAGGTGTCAGCTTCTTTGCCAAGTTGGAGAATGGTCTGGTCGATCTGTTCCGTTGCAACAGTCGTTTGTGTTGCGAGAGCTTTCACTTCACTGGCCACAACCGCAAAGCCTTTCCCTGCTTCACCTGCACGGGCTGCTTCAATGGTTGCGTTGAGCGCCAGCAGGTTGGTTTGGCGGGCAATGGCATCGATAGAGCTGGAGAATTGGCGGACGTTGGCAAATGAAGCCTGAAGACCTTCCAGTTGTCGGTTGATACTGCTGATAGCTGTTGACAGGCTGTTGATGTTGGCAAGCGCGTCGGTCACCACCTCCTGCGACTTAGACATGGTATCGCGGGCGTTAGATGTCTGCTCAGCAGTTTGTTCAACCGCCGCACTCACTTCCCGGTTACTTTCGACAACGCGCCCAGACGCGTCCTGGAGGCTTTCCATGGCCACTTTCAAAGCGCCTGCAGTGTTGTTCACAGCGTCCAGCTCTCCCGCAGCTGATGCCATGTCCAACGCGAGCGCATCTAATTCGCCAAACAAACGTGCACTATCAATGGAATTCTTAGGTTCTGTAAATTCCACCACTGCAGACTGACCGATTACTTCTCCTTGGTCGTTTGCAGCGGCTTCAGCAAGCATTTGTGTATTACGCTTAAAAAAAGCCATGTCGAAAACCTCTCAATCGCGCAAAGATTTTCATATTTTTACTTATAGATTATTAACCTTGTTATTATTCCTCTTCTTAATTTCAAGTTACTGTATTAAAAAGGATAATCACAAAACATCCTGTGATTACTTTTCTATTTTCAAACTACTATGTGCGGTGCATATGATTTATCGTGAAATGTGCTTATCAGATCAGGATGCAGTTATTGCTCTCTGGAAAGCTGCTGGGGTCTTCCGTGAATGGAATGATCCGGTTCGGGATATCGAGAAAGCACTCGAGGGCGAACACTCTACGATTTTGATTGGTGAGCTGGATGGGATTGTTGTTGCCAGCATTATGTGCGGGGAAGACGGGCATCGCGGCTGGTTTTATTATGTGAGTACACACCCGGACCAACAGGGAAAAGGGCTTGGGAAGGCGATCACGACAGCAGCAGAGGCCTGGTTGCGGGCACGAGGCATCTGGAAAGTTAACCTGCTTGTACGCGGAGATAACGCGCAGGCTGTTAGCTTCTATGAGGGACAAGGGTACATGGATACCCGCTCCGTCTGTTTGCAAAAGGTGATTGAAACAGTATGAGGTGATGTTTTTGCGCAGATTTCACAGGGGCCTTGGAAACAGTTGAAAGCTTACAAATACAATCCGAGGCATTCTGAAATTTTGCTAGCAGTACCATCTTGTTAGGCGTCAACTCTTATTTCCTCATGAGCAATATGTTATTATCATAGCATTTATTGAATAAATTTAAGTAATCCACAAAGCCACACCAGACGAAATAGACAATAACAATGAACTACAACAGTTTAATGTGACGTCCAGCAGATATTCTTATTCTCATATGCGGCAAATTATAACTTGAATACATTACTCATATTACATTTGCAGATTTTTTATGACCCAAATGCTTCGTGAAGATGTCATGTTAGCACCGTAGTATGCATTCACCTTCTTCTACGGGATATTTCCAATGACGAACGAATTTATGAATGAACTCACAGCAGATGAGTGGGATGAGCAAAATTTCCCTCGTGCTGAAGAAAATGAATTTGACCGCGTTGTTGAGCGTGCGATTTCACGCCGCGGATTTCTGGGTGGCGTGTTGGCATTTGGCTCCGGCGCTGCTGTGATGGGCACTGGTGTACTTGGCCTCTCCATGTCTGAAGCCAAGGCGTCTACTTCACGCTTTGCGTTCAAACCTATTCCAACTTATACAGATGCGACCGTGCATGTGCCTGAAGGCTACAGCTGGAAAATTCTGGCGCGCTGGGGCGATGCTCTGGTGGATGGTGCTGAA
This sequence comes from Pseudovibrio sp. Ad26, assembly GCF_001623285.1. Taxonomy (NCBI): domain Bacteria; kingdom Pseudomonadati; phylum Pseudomonadota; class Alphaproteobacteria; order Hyphomicrobiales; family Stappiaceae; genus Pseudovibrio; species Pseudovibrio sp. Ad26. Next base: position 45,180 of record NZ_LMCE01000024.1, on the reverse strand, counting down.
GCTTTCAACCATGAGACGGGTGGTTCAGCTGCTGGTGCTGATAAGGTGTTTGGCGAGAACACTGACGGTATGGAAAGCTTTCAGTTTCAGGGCAAGCAGCTGTTAGCGATCAACCATGAATACGCTAACCGCAAGATCAATCTGCCTCAGAACGAAGATGGCGCACCGAAGAGCGCTGACGATGTTCTGAAACTGCAACATCTGCAAGGTGTGGTTGTTATTGAAGTGGAAGACGGGGACGATGGCTGGGCTATCGTGAAGAACAGTCCGTTCAACCGCCGCCTCACACACAACACACCGATGATGCTGGCAGGCCCTGCTGCTGGTCATCCCTTGCTGCAGACGGCTGCTGATCCTTCTGGCACGCAGTCACTTGGTACTTTCAACAACTGCGGATCTGGCAAAACGCCCTGGGGCACGTATCTGACTTGCGAAGAGAACTTCAACGGGTACTTTGGCGCGACTGAAGCTGCTCCAGCTGCACGTCTGGACGGTGTTGATGCTGGCTATCAGCGTTATGGCATCAACGAGACAGGCTTCAATTATGACTACCACAAGTTCGATGAGCGCTTTGACATCGCGAAGAACCCAAACGAGCCGCATCGTGCTGGTTGGATTGTAGAGATCGACCCGACAGATCCGACTTCTACGCCTGTGAAACACACCGCCCTAGGCCGCTTCAAGCATGAGAATGCGGAAGCTGTTCTGGCACCAGATGGCCGCGTGGTCGTTTACATGGGGGATGATGAGCGCGGCGAGTTCATGTACCGCTTTGTCTCCAACGGCGTTTACGCTTCAGGGCAGCCGACTGATGGCTTGTTGGATGAGGGTACGCTCTATGTTGCCAAGTTCAACGATGACCAGACCGGTGAGTGGCTGGCACTGACTCCAGAGACTACTGGCATGGATGCCGCGAGCATCGCCATCTTCAGCCGTATTGCTGGCTCCGTTGTTGGTGCGACCACCATGGATCGCCCAGAATGGATTTCTGCCAATCCGAATGCAGTAGAAGCTTATTGTTGTCTGACCAACAACAAGAACCGTGGTGTAAAGCCAAATGCCGGAGGGGACGACACTTCCGTCAACGGCCCGAACCCACGCGAGACCAACAAGTATGGTCAGATTGTACGTTGGCGCCCTCATAATGAGGATCATGCAGCAGACACGTTCGACTGGGATCTTTACGTGATGGCTGGCAATCCGGCTGTTCACGAAGGCCCGAAGGCCGGGTCTGCAAACGTCAATACTGGCAACATGTTCAACTCACCGGATGGCATGGCATTTGATGAGAGCGGTCTTATCTGGATCCAGACAGATGGCAGTGACAGCAACGAAGGCGACTTTGCTGGCATGGGCAATAATCAGATGCTGGTTGGTGACCCTGTAACAGGAGAAATCCAACGCTTCATGACCGGGCCAACCGGCAGTGAAGTCACTGGCCTGACCTGGTCTGCTGATCGCCGCAGTATGTTTGTGGGCATTCAGCACCCGGGCGGCAACTGGCCAGATGGCGGCAAACTGCCACGCTCTTCCGTCATCGTCATCAAGCGCGACGACAACGGTGTGATTGGGTAAGCAGACGTCACAGCTCATACGATACCCCTCTGGGACAGAGCGTCCCAGAGGGGATTTTGCAAACATAGCCTGGCAAAGCCTCTTACCTGTGGTTTCACTTTGCATATGCCAAGCTAGCAATAACTGAGCGTGTTTAGTGACTAAAGACGGCCGTGATCTTGGCGGATTGCAGCGTGTTCACGCCAATCATGTAGCCGACCAATGCGTTGCTAGGATTTTCAGGGAGATCCAGTGTAGGAACACCTAGTGCATGGATAGTGAAGATGTAACGATGTACTTCTCCCTGAGGGGGACAGGCACCACCAAATCCTTTTGAGCCATAGTCATTGGTGATTTCCATTGAACCGGAAGGCAAGGTTTTGTCATTGCTCGCGCCTTCTTCAAGAGAGTTTGCAGAGGCAGGAATGTTCACCACATTCCAATGCCACCAGCCGGAGCCGGTTGGAGCATCCGGGTCATAAGCAGTAAGAGCGAAGCTTTTGGTGCTTTCTGGTGCGTTGGACCAACTGAGCTGAGGCGAAAGGTTGCCCCCGGTACATCCGAATCCGTTGTAAACGAACTCGTTTGTAAGCTGTGCTCCCTCAGCAATGGAGGTACTGGTGAGCTTAAAGTCTTGCGCGTGGGCGGCAGATGCAAGAGAAGCGGCGATGGCCAGACCAAGTGCATGTGGTTTCGGGAACATGTTATCTCCAGTGGCTTAGTGCGTTGAACATATTCCAGCTATAGGCAGTACTTGTAGCTTGCGCTTTCGCGTTTCACTCACAAACTATCAAATTTCGATCAATGATCTCGTAATCGGATCTCTTTCGGACGAATGCCGAAGCGTTTTTTGAAAGCCTCGGAGAAATGTGAAGGTGTGTTGAAGCCGCAATCCAATGCAATGTTCGAGATTGGATCATGAGTGGATTGCAATAAGGCTAGCCCCTTCTCCAAGCGGGCGTGGAGCAGAGCTTTTGCAAAGCCATGCCCAGACTTGGCAAGCCAACGGCGGAAGGTTGCCTCACTCATGGCAAAATGGCTGGCAACATCAGTCGCGCGCCATGCGTAGCTCAAATCAGTTTCAATGAGGCTGCGTACCTTGCTCAGCGAATTGACTGTATCAGACTTTGGCAGATGAACTCCAATATGGCGCAGCCAGATTAACGGCTCCAACAGGCGGTGTTGCTTTAACGCTTCCGGAAGAGAAGCATTTGTTAGTGTCTCTTTGACTAGAGCGAGTACTTCTTCCGGCTGCTGCTCTTCACCACGCACAATCTGAATACCTGTAGCCACTGGATTAGCCGATTGATCTGCAAAGACTGCATCAACCAGCGCGTTATCGATACTAACGCCATCAGCTTGATAATTATCATTCACCAGAGGTCTATTCTCGAGGCTAATTATGGAATCGGGGGGGAAGATAAAGAGATCTCCCGCTGAGCCAATCAGTTCGCCGTTGAGTGGACAGATGACCTTTTTCGTCCCTTTATGAATGAACGAGAGGAACGTTTGCCGAAAATACAGATCCGTAAATGTTGCTCTTGTGGCCTGTGTGATCGGATGAATGGACAATTTCGGGGCAATTGATGCCACCTTTTCAGGCACATTACTCGTGAGTTGGGCCACTTTCGCTAGCACCTTTCCGACAGTAGTTTTTGCGATCTTATTGATCAGGTGCAAGATGGCAAGTATAGGTCATTGGGCTTGCTTCTTGCGAGTCATATTGCCTGCAGATCAGAACCGCTGGATTTGAGGGGCGCCATCGGTGATTTCGTAGTAGTCCCCTTTGTCTTTTACAAAGATGTGCTTGCCTATGTGCAGGTTGGTTGGCTCATTCAGACAGCCAGCAGCTATAGCGATACCTTCTTCATTGTTAATTCGGTAGAACAAGCTCGAGCCGCAGAACTTACAGAAGCCGCGTTTTGCAAAGTCAGAGGACGAATACCAGGTAAGCCCTTCATCAGCAGTAAAACTGACTTTTTCATAGGGAGCATGCGTTGAGGCCCAAACATGGCCACTGGTGCGTCTGCATTGGTTGCAATGGCAGATCGTGACACTGTCTCTCACGGCTTCAACCTCAAAGCTTACTTTCCCGCAATCGCATTTCCCTTTGATCATAGTTCCCCCCAATGCATCAGAGCGCTGAATGCGCATCTTTCTGATGTTCCGCCATTTCTTCACAATCCATAGCAGAAGAACAGATAACTTCCATCGAGCATTGAAACGCGTACAAAAAAAGCAGGCTCCTTTCGGAACCTGCCTTTTTCAAAAAAAGCTTCTGCTTTCTACTATTGCAATTAAGCTACAGCAGCCTGCGCCTTTTCAACCAGTGCTTTGAATGCGTCTGGCTGATTGATCGCGAGGTCAGAAAGAACCTTACGGTCAACTTCGATGCCAGCTTTGTTCAAGCCATCGATGAAGCGGCCGTAGGTCATGCCGTGTTCACGGGTCGCTGCGTTGATACGCTGGATCCAGAGTGCACGGAAGTTCCGCTTGCGAGCTTTACGGTCGCGGTAAGCGTACTGTGCCGCTTTCTCGACTGCCTGCTTAGCAACGCGGATGGTGTTCTTACGACGGCCATAGTAACCTTTGGCTGCCTTAATAACTTTTTTGTGACGAGCGTGGGCGGTGACGCCTCTTTTTACACGTGACATGGTAGTCTCCTAGTGTCAGGTTTTAAGGCTTAGCCGTAAGGCAGATATTTTTTCACGATACGTGCATCTGCATCGCACAGAGTGGTTGTACCACGTGCGTTACGGATGAACTTAGTCGTGCGTTTAATCATGCCGTGGCGTTTGCCAGCCTGGCCACACTTAACTTTGCCAGTCGCGGTCAGCTTGAAGCGTTTTTTAGCTCCAGACTTCGTCTTCAACTTGGGCATTTTGCGTCCTTTCTTGTGATGATCAGTAAACTGATCAAAAATTTGCAATGGATGCATCAGAAGCCGCCACGGCATGCCCTGTAATTTCTGCCTGATTTCCTATAAATACCTAGGAGGCAAACTACAGCCGGGCGACTTTGAACGAGGCCTTATAAAACTGCCAGCATGGGAATGCAAGCAGATTTCAAGAGAACTTGCTGACTGAAACCCTGTGTCTGGTGATAGCCAAGAATATCAACATCTGACCACAATAATATAGTGTCCAAAGTGCCACCGAAACCGGTAGCTGGAGAGGGCTGATGTCGTCCAGACGGAAGAGTTGGATTGCTAGCAAAGTGTCAGACATCATGAAGGCGAAAGCGCCTACCAAAACCCAGCCACCAACCTGTGCTGCCATTCCTCCCATAGTTGCTATCAAAATAATATAGATCGCAACTGGAATCATCAGATCACCGGTATAGGGAAGCAACCACCAACCGGTCGAAAGCACCAGAACTGAGAGAGCAGCTCCTGACAATACGAATATCCTGGAATCGAAATGCCTGATTTTTCGAGAGAACAAGACGATATAAAAAACATGTGCGATCGCAAAACTGCAAAGCCCAACAAGGAACCGAATTTCACCCGGCACAGCCAGAGCTGCATCTCCTACTGAGGACGTCGTCAGGGCCAATGCAAGCAATAGCGGAGCTTGCGTTACAAAAGCCCAAAGAGCGATAACTCCGAGAGCAGTTGTTTTCACAACGGTTTTCAGTAGTGACGGGTCTTGCCAGCAAAAATACACTCCATAGGCAAGCGCAAGACTAAAGCTAATTAAGAAAATGACCTGTCGCATTATCATCGCCCAATTTCAAAACATATTGAATCAGGCTAAGCCGCATTTTGATCGAATGAAATAGCCTATACGGCAAATAATTTTCGTCAAAAAAGTTTGCCAGGCCATGAAGTGCTTGAGATTTCAATCCCAAGCCTTTGCATCACGCTTTCCCACTGCGAAAAAAGAGACTTACAGGCTTCACGCTCAACCCCTTCAATCACCGTAATCTGAGGGCGTTGCACCATATGACCTATCAAATCCTGCGCCTTCAGGTCCATTTCCTGAGGCCAGAAGCATGTCGCGTCCTCATTGGTATAGGCACCAAAGACAATCTGGTCGATTCCAGCCCATATGGTTGCGGCGGTACACATAGCGCAAGGTTCGCAAGTACTGTATAGGGTGCAACCTGCAAGCCAGCGAGAGCCCTGCACTTTACTCGCCTGCCGAATGGCATTGACTTCTCCATGACAGGTCGGGTCACACTCCCGGATCACACTGTCGTAGGCCTGAGCCAATAACCTTCCTTCAGCGGTATAAATCGCCCCACCGAATGGAGAGGGATACGAGGTTTGAAAGGAGGAAGCAGTGAAGGCAACAAGCGCTTGCATGCGCTCGTGATGCAGTTTCATCTCATCATTCATCATCTGGCCTCCACTCTCAGCTACAAACGAAAATACCCGACACAATGTGCCGGGTAATCTCAAAATTCTCTGGGGCTACGGTTGAGTAGCTACACGGAAACAAAGCCGGAGCGCTTCAACCTGCCCGTATTAACGAGCGATAGGTGAGAGCACCATCATCATCTGGCGGCCTTCAAGCTTCGGATGGGACTCGACTTTAGCGATGTCCGCAGTCTCTGCTTTAACCTTCAGGAGCAACTTCATGCCGAGATCCTGGTGAGCCATTTCACGGCCACGGAAGCGAAGTGTCACCTTCACTTTATCACCATCTTCAAAGAAGCGCTTCATGTTCCGCATCTTCACTTCATAATCATGAGTGTCGATGTTCGGACGCATTTTGATTTCTTTGATCTCAACGATCTTCTGTTTTTTGCGTGCTTCTGCAGCTTTCTTCTGAGCTTGGTACTTATAGCGACCATAGTCCAGAATCTTACAAACAGGTGGCTGACTGTTCGGAGCAATTTCGACCAGATCCAAACCTTGTTCCACCGCCATTGCGAGGGCTTCTTCGGTTGGAGTTGGGCCGAGGTTGTCACCCTCGGTGTTGATCAGCTGCACTTCGCGAACGCGAATCTCTTTATTGGTGCGCGGCCCTTCCTTAGTGGGTGGCGGTGCGCGAAACGGACGGCGAATGTGAGTATCTCCTCTTTAGACTGCCGAACTTGCGAATATTTGATAACAGTTCAATGACTGGTTCCGACTGTTTCGTCAAGTCGAGAAACGCGTGGGAAGGACATCAATTGCGCTGCATTGCTAGAATCAGGAAAAATGCCACGTAAGTCAACACTAGTTTTGTAGGTTCTGACGCGACATTTACAACCAGTTAGCTTCCTGGTGGTAACAGCTCGCGGTAAACGTTTAGTGTGGCATCACACATAGCCTGCTTGGTGAAAGACCGTTCCACATGGTCATGAGCCCGTTTGGTGAGTTTGGCACGATCTTCGGCGCTCATATCCAAGGCTTGCGCCATCAGCTCGCAAAGCTCTTCTGCATCGCCATTTTCAAAATGCCAGCCGGTACGCTCTTCAGCCTTCACAACAGGTGGCACAAGAACCGTTTCCGGAACGGCACCTATGTTGGAGACAATGATCGGCACCCCAGCGGCCTGCGCTTCCACTGCGGCACGGCCAAAGGCTTCCGCCTCAATAGAGGCCACGACAGAAACATCTGCGATAGCGAGGGCTGCCGGAACATCTGAGCAGTGGCCAACGATGCGCACGCGTTCTGTCAGGTCCGATTCAGCAATCTGAAGTTCCAAAGACTGGCGGTAGGCCTCGCGGCCCTGATCATCGCCTGCCAGAACCACAAGTACATCGTCATAGCCGCCACGTTCAATCAGCTGGCGCGTTGCTTCAATCAGCACGCGCTGGCCTTTCCACTCTGTCAGGCGAGCAAGATTGATCACCACACGGCGGCTGTCAGAGACGCCCCAGCGCGCACGTAAGTCTGTGATACGCTCGTCGCTGATGTTGTCGGGGTTGAAGGATTCCACATCCGGGCCGCGATAAATAACCGAGGTTTTGCCTTTGGTGCGCGGGTCACGCTTTTCCACCAGATCCGCTGTGAACCTAGAGTTGGCGATCACTATATCCGCGCGGGTCATGGAGGAGTTGTAGAACGCCTTGAACTTGTTCGTTTCCTTATAGATGCCGTGATAAGTGGTGACATAAGGAATGTTGAGACGGTGAGCCGCCCACAATGCCGACCATGCAGGTGCACGGGATCTGGCATGCACCAGATCAACCCTGTTCTGCTGGCAGATACGCTCAATCAAATAGGAATTTCGCCACATGGTCCAAGGGTTCTTGGACTTCACTGGCAGTTCAAAGTGCACCGCGCCTGTTGCTTCCAACTCGGGGACCATGCGTCCGCCCTGCGAAATCACGAGGCTATTCCAGCCTTCGTTGACGATCGCCTCTGCGACATCCACTGTGGTGCGCTCGGCTCCGCCGGTTTGAAGGTCGGGGACAATTTGCAAAATGGTCGGCACTTTGGACATTTCTCTATGTTTTTTGAGAGTGATCCAACTATGCTCGCCAAAATGTCCGGCGGGCAACTGTGGAGGCTCTGTAATCAGGTTTCCGAACAATTGCCGGCCAGTATAAGCCGATAAATGTTTGGAGGTTATGAATGAGTGCTGACTTACCGCAATTCATCAGCGTTGGCAAAGGAGACAGTGCACGGAAGATCGCAGTGCGACATGATGAACGCGGTGCACCGGGTGTTCTGTGGCTTTCCGGTTTCAAATCCGACATGCTGGGCACCAAGGCCGAAGTGCTTTGTGAATGGACTGAGAAGCAAGGCCTGACCTGCACACGTATGGATTACTCCGGTCACGGCGAATCCGGCGGTGAGTTTGTTGATGGCACCATTTCTCTTTGGCTGGAAGAAGCCGTTGCTGTGTTCAAGCAGTTCTGTAAAGGACCGACCATTGTTGTTGGCTCTTCTATGGGCGGTTGGATGGCACTGCTGCTGGCGAAAGCATTGCATGACGCCTCCGAGACACTTGAGGGCACCCTCTCCGGCATGGTGCTGATTGCCCCTGCCCCGGATTTCACCGAGGAGCTGATGTGGAAGCATGAGTTTACCGATGAAGTCAAGCAGGAGATCATGGAGAAAGGCCGCTTTGAGCGCCCATCTGAGTATGAAGACAGCCCATACATCATCACCCGCGACCTGATCGAGGATGGCAGGACAAACCTTTTGCTTGGCGCGCCGATCATCACCAATTGCAAGACCATCATTTTGCAAGGTCAGAAGGATGATGCAGTGCCATGGCAGCATGCGCTGCGTATTGTTGAGGGCATGGCCCATGACGATGTGGTGCTGACGCTGGTGAAAGACGGCGACCACCGCCTGTCTCGCCCTGAAGATCTGGACCGCATGATTGCTGCTGTGGCGGAACTGGCCCAGCGCTAATCTGATTTTGTGGTTAGGCTTCTGTGATGGGGGCCTAACTGCTGCTCATTTGATCGCATAGTTCTGCAATTTTTTTGCTGAACCAGTCATAACGCGCTGCCAAAGAGCGATGCTTTTTAGCCGTCAGATAGAGCGAGTCACTGACGGGTTCTTTCAGCTCCACAATTTTGATGTTCGCTTGTGCCTCAAAACTGCGAACGGCGGTTTCTGGTAAAACCGTGTATCCGAGTCCTTGCGCAACAGGCACAAGGATCTGACTGAGCTGGTTGATGTAACCAGTTGTTCTAAGGTCAGCAGAAACAGTACTTATCTCTGGAAAATTTGGCGTGAGCAGGCGCTCTGCATAGTGTAGTCCATCCGGATGATTGATGAAGCCCAGCGACTCCAGGTCCGCGAAGACCGATGGGTTCCCCTCGAAATCGGCTGGCACCACAAGGCAAAGCGGTTCATCGCCGATGTGGTGTTGCACAAGCGAGGTCTGAACAGTCTGCTGAGTAACGATGCAGAGATCGACCTCATTGCTTTGCAACAGCTGGAGGCTGCGATGGTTGGGGGCCACTTCGACTTTCAGCAGTAAACCGGGATGGATGCTCTGTTGCTTGAGAAGTTTGGGATAGAGGTAGAGCGCCATGGAACCGGAACACGCAATACGGACTTCACCAGTATTGGGATCGTCTTGCTGTATTGCGGCGCGAAGGTCTGCTTCTTGCCTCTCTGCTTTCAATGCAAAGCCAAGCAGAAGCTCTCCTTCCCGCGTCAACTCAAAACCCTTGCCGATTTTTGTGATGAGCGGCGCACCGATTTGCTGCTCGAGCTTTTTCAGGTGCTGGCTTACACCCGGCTGTGTCATACCAAGCTGGTTGGCTGTCTGGGTGAAATGACCAGTTTCGGTTAGTTTAACGAAGGTCTTAAGCCACTGAGAATTCAACATGGCCCAAGTATACATAACATTAAATTATCATAAAACTAATAATTGATAATTTTTGGTTTTCTCACAGAGTTGCTACATCCAACGTATCCAAGGCATTCCGCCTGTAATGTTTAGCGTAGCGAGGTCTGTTATGTCCGCACCTTATCCAAGACGTTTCTCTCACATTGGTCTTTCCGTTCCGGATGTTGAAGCCGCAGTGAAGTTCTATCGTGATGTGATGGGTTGGTACATCATCATGGAACCAAGCGAGATTGTTGAAGATGACAGTCCGATTGGTGAAATGTGTACTGACGTGTTTGGTAAAGGCTGGAAGAGCTTCAAGATCGCTCATCTTTCCACCAGTGATGGCATTGGTGTGGAGCTTTTTGAGTTTGCGCAGAACGAGACCCCGGAAAATAACTTCGAATATTGGAAGACCGGTATCTTCCATTACTGTGTTCAGGACCCGGATGTGGAAGGTCTAGCTGCCAAGATTGAGGCTGCTGGAGGTAAACGCCGCATGAAAGAACCTCGCTATTATTATCCGGGTGAGAAGCCATATCGCATGATCTACATGGAAGACCCGTTCGGCAACATTCTGGAAATCTACAGCCACTCCTATGAGCTGCATTATTCCAGCGGAGCCTATAAGGAATCCTAGGCAAACAGGGATGTGCTTGAAGAATTTTAATCGAGCACATCTAAATCTGCCCATGTCATCTTAGAGTAGCTGAAAGGCGTTTGCCCCCAAATAGACCGGAGTTCTGACAGGCTTGAAGAGTAGCGGTCCATGTCAAAAGACATTCTAGTAGCAATCGCCTTTTTTTCTGCCAACGGGCATACCGAAGCGCTGGCGCATGCAGTTGCTCGTGGCGCAAGTGAAAACGGTGCCACGGTTACTTATGTGCCTGTCAGCGATTATGAGGACACAGACTGGGAGGCGCTGGAAGCCGCTGACGCCATCATTTTTGGAAGCCCGACCTACATGGGCGGTGTAGCCGCTCCCTTCAAATTCTTCATGGATGCGTCTGCAACCGTTTGGTACAAGCAGGGCTGGATCAACAAGATTGCCGGTGGTTTCAGCGTATCAGGTTCCATGAGCGGTGACCGACACAACGTATTCCTTCAAATGGCGACCTTTGCAGCCCAGCATGGCATGATCTGGGTAAGTCTTGGCATGCCACCGGGCAATAACTACAGCTTTGGCAGCAACGAAGATCTCAACCGCCTTGGTGTGTATTATGGCGCGGCAGCGCAGGCCAATATGGATGAAGGACCAGAAGTGGCTCCCCCTCAATCAGACAGAGACACAGCCTTTGCCTATGGTGCCCGCATTGCAAAAGCGACACGTCGATGGGTGGAAGGTGGAGAAAATCATCCACCTCAAGGTAAGAGCCCTTTACACTGAGAGCTTAAACCGCGTTTCATGTAAGTGACTGAATTTCGAGCAGATCACTCAAACAGTGATAAGCTTTTGTTTCATCGCGTATTCTCTAAGATGCTCCTTTGATGGGACACTGAGATTACGCCGTAAACGTTGCGTTGGAGGCAACTGAATGGCATGGATCTGGCTCATCATCGCTGGCCTGTTTGAAATGACCTTTGCCGTCTGCCTCAAGCTATCTGACGGCTTTACCAAGCCTTTTTATACGATAGCCTTCATCATCACGGCCTTGCTGTCACTTTACTTCCTGACCAAAGCTATGGTGTCCATACCGCTTGGCACGGCCTATGCCGTGTGGACAGGGATCGGCGCCTCCGGCATTGCCATCCTTGGCATCTTCCTCTTCGGAGAACCAGCCACCTTCCTCCGCCTCTTCTTCATAACCATGCTCATCGCCGCAATCGTGGGGCTGAAGTTTGTTTCGAATGGATAGGTGAACAAAGGGGCGAGGACTTTAGTTACGCTCAAAGTGAGCATCAAACATGTCGGCTAACTCTTGCGAAGCTCTGATCGAACCGGGCAATCCCTCACCAAAGCTCCCACCAACACAGAGCAGGTTGTTTTCCAAGATTGCGGTGCGTAGCGTTTCCGTTTCTAAAAGCGTGAACTTCGGCCTGTAGCACACCACTCCTTGCACCTCATGCGTCTCTTTCAAATGCCTGATACGCTGCGAATACTCTTGCAAATCATGCAAAAGCAGAACCCTAACCTCGGGCATGTCTCCGGCGCCTAAATCTGTTTTCCTTCGATACCGCAACAGTTCAATGCTTGTATGAATGCGTTCGCGGTAACCAACATACCTGCAATTTTTCAGGCTACCTATTCTGCTGAACTGCGGCGAACTCGCCTCTTCATTATTAGCCGCAATCAGATTGAAGCTGGCAAGATTTGGCAGTTCACGCGGCTGCACCTCGTTCAACTCATCCAAACAAACACCCTGATCAGCAAACTGATGAAAATCGGTGATATTTAGGTTTGAGAAGAACAACTCGAACTGAGCAGCAAATTCGTTGCCCGGCTCTGTCGAGTGCAGAATGTTTTTGAGCTTATCCGTTGAATGCTGTTTTCTGAACTGGAACTTATAGCTCCTTCCGAAGCCCACAGCAGAATGCCCGCGATAGAGTATTGCTGCGATTGGACCACTGGTCATGTATGCTTGATGCTGGCTATTCTTGCAAATAAAGTAGTCTTCAAACTCCTTAGGGCTCAGCTGTTTATATCTGGCTGTAACAATCTCATATCCGCCCTCTAAAAGGTCAGCACTGATGGCCTCAACGTACCTTTCCTGATTAAACGCGTCAGGCTTAACAAGGATCATGTTGTGTTCCATCAAGGCTCCTCCCGTTAGCAGGCTGTCTAACCGTCTAGATTGTTGCCAGATTATTATCCAAAGTTTCAACGACCTCCACACGTGCCGGGTCTCTCAGCAGTTTTGCAAACTTATATTTGAAGCTACCACTGGAGAGCTCGACAATTTGTTCTGATACCCAGGACGAATCAAGCATCGTCTCCGTATCTTCCTCGGTATCGTCCCAGAATGGCGTTTGAATTCCCGACGGTGCTGCGACAAGAACTTTGCCGAGACCTTTGTCACGCACGAGTGACGCGCCTAACATTCCTAGAGCAGATTTGGTCGCGCAATATGCTGGTTCCAGCTCACGCGGCGTATACTGCGAACTGGAGGTGATGAGCATGATCTTAAGAGGATGATCTGATCTTCTTTTCAGGCGCTGTATCAACATCATAGGTGCCAGCAAGCCGACATTGACCATAGTCCCGAGTTGATCATCAGCAAGCTCGTCAATATGCCCACGTTGAAGGAAACCTGCAGCGTAGATAAGCGTATGAACATTGTTGAAGCCGTCCAACACCTGATCAATATTTTGCGCTAACTGAACGGGATCATCCGTTATCGATAGGCTATGAAAGGTGGCCCCTTCAAGTTCAGGATTTTGACGTCCGGTCAGCCCAACACTATGACCTTCTTCTACGTAGTGCCTTGCAAGCTCAAGGCCCACGCCAGACGTACCACCAACAATCAGAATATTCTTCTTCACGAAATGATGCTTTCTCAGATTTGCTAGGTCGCTGACAGCTTATCTATCGAGGCAGGCAGCCTATTGGAATTTTCGTAACGATAGAGTGGCCTGTTGTTCCGTGTCAATATGAGCGCCTGTCCACTTTTCGTATGTTTCATCAGGCCGCTAAAGTTGCAGCAAGGCACCTTACCTCACTCACCTGACCTATATTGCTTTGTGGTCTCTTTCATCAGATTGCGGGTCCATTTGATCATGGGGTCGTGGTGGTAGCGTTCGTGCCAGTAGAGGAAGAATTCCTGGTGGTGGTCCTTGAGGAAGTCGGGCACTGGAGAGGGAACGGTGTTGTGGCCGTTGTAGATTTGGGTGTCAAAAATGGAGGGCACCAAAAAGAGCATGTCGGATTGGCCACAGAAATGCATGGCGGCGAAGAAACTGCCGATTTTTACAGCGACGTTTCTTTTGTGGCCCAGCACTGCCAGTTTCTCATCAATTATGCTGTGCCCCGCCCCGGTGATCATGACCGAGATATGGTCCTGACTGAGGTAATCCTCCAATGAGACGGGCTTGCCTGCAAGTGGATGGTTCCTGCTCATCAAACACACGTAGCTGAAGCGGCCCAGCGAAAAGCAGTGAAGCTGGCTTGTTGCTGTGGTTGGGGTTTGGCCTGACAAGACGAAGTGGGCTTTTCCATTTTCCAGCGGTTCGAACTGATTGCGGATGTCGCTCTTCATCTCCAATTTCATGCCGGGTGCTTCACGCTTCATCCGTCGTAGAAGTGGAGGGCCATACAGATTCAACTCCAACTCCGGCCCAGAGAAACGAATGGTTTCTTCTGCAGTTGTGGGGTCAAACTCCGGTTTAGCGATCACATCCTTGATAGTTGCCAGAGCGGACGGGAGCAGCCTTTGGATCTCTATAGCTCTTTCCGTCAACTCATAATCTCCGGCAATGCGCACCAACAAGGGATCTTGCAGGGCATCGCGGAGACGCTGCAAGGCACGGCTCACTGCAGGCTGGCTCATGTGCAATTGTGTGGCAGCAACAGATACATGCCGCGTTTCCAGCAGCTTCTCCAAAACGACGAGGAGGTTCAGGTCTACACTGCGTAAATTCACCTGACGCATAATGATTATACCTTACATGCATTAGACGAATGATACTTAGCCGAATAGACAGGGGCTGTCGATCTCACAGTGCAGGAAAAGGAAGTTGCAATGAGCGTGCAGAGCAAGGTCATCGTCGTTTATCATAGTGGGTATGGCCACACTCAGGTGCTGGCGGAAGCCGTGCTTCAGGGTGCCTTGGATGTGGGTGCGGATGCTGAACTGATGCCTGTTGCCACATTGGATGATGTGAACTGGGACAAGCTGGCCGCGGCTGATGCCCTTATCTTTGGTTCGCCGACATATATGGGCAGTGCGAGTGCACCGTTCAAAGCCTTTATGGATGCCAGTTCCAAAGTTTGGATGGAGCGCGGTTGGGTGAACAAAGTCGCTGGAGCGTTTACGGTTTCCGCTTCTCGCAGCGGCGATAAACTTGGCACACTGACACAGCTGAGTGTGTTTGCTGCGCAGCATGGCATGATTTGGGTTGGGCTGGATCTTATGCCCGGCAACAACAGCAGCAAAGGCTCTGAGGAAGACCTCAACCGTTTGGGCAGCACGCTGGGTGTTATGGCACAGGCCAATGCAGATGAAGGGCCGGAGGTTGTTCCGCCAACAGCCGATAAGGACACAGCTAAAGCACTTGGTGGCAGAATTGCGAAGGTTGCAGCCTCCCTCACCCTTGTGAGTGAAGCGGCTTAACCCTTAATTCACTGCAATTGCAAGTGCTTGTATTTCTGCGGGTACAGGTGCCATCTCTTCACCTCATTTTTGGACAAACTCGATACGTATAAGAGCAAATTAAAACACAAGATCACTGTATCGGGTTTGTCTATGAAAAAAAGAAAACGCATTATCCTTTCCATTGACGGTGGCGGAGCGCGCGGCCTTATTCCAATTCGACTGCTGCGCGGCCTTGAGACCAAATTATATGAGCGCGGAAAATCCGCTCCCCTTTGCCGATACTTTGATTTGATCTGCGGAACATCCAGTGGCGGCCTGATTGCTGCCGGGCTGACAGCACCGAACCCAGACCGTGACAAATCCGGCCAGCCAGCGATGACGCTCAGCGAGCTGCAAGAGTTTTTTGAGATCGAAGCTCGTGAGCTTTACATGAACAACCGCAGGCACTGGCTGCCTCGACGCCTCTACCATACTTTCGGACAATTCAATAAAGGCATTCAAGAGCGTCCCATTGAACAAGCCATCAAGCAGCATATTGGCTGGAGTGCACTTTCCTGCAGTATGACGGCTATTTTGCTGACTGCGTATGACCTGAAAAACCGCCGCGTCGTTTCCATGAGCAACAACACAACCGGGCGGGATGACTATTATTTCTGGCAGGCTGTGCGGGCCACGACCTCCTCCCCATCGTGGTTTGAACCAGCCCGCGTTGAGAACCTGACGACCGGCGATGAAGAAATCATGATTGACGCTGCCGGCTTCCTGAATGACCCAGTACTTGCAGCCTATGCAGAGGCACGCCGTCATGGATGGGCACCCAAAGACATCATTATTCTCTCGCTTGGCTCAGGTAATCCGGTTGAAGAGAAGCATAGCTTTAATCAGGCAGTGAACTGGGGCACCAGTGGATGGCTTTCTCCAGAAGAAGGTACGCCCC
This sequence comes from Pseudovibrio sp. Ad26, assembly GCF_001623285.1. Lineage (NCBI taxonomy): Bacteria > Pseudomonadati > Pseudomonadota > Alphaproteobacteria > Hyphomicrobiales > Stappiaceae > Pseudovibrio > Pseudovibrio sp. Ad26. The sequence continues at coordinate 29,212 of NZ_LMCE01000024.1, read as the reverse complement.
TGCTCTCCAGCTACATGCATGGGCAAACGGCCTCCACGGGACAGTATGCAGACGTGTTGTTTAAAGACATGCCGGGGATTGAGTACATTCGCCTCAACGCTGATCTTCCACACTTTGGCAGCGACATTTATAGCGTGCGTCCGGGCGAGGTGCTTCAGCTCAACCGCATTGCAGATGACCTCCTTTCCGGCCACGGAGATGAACTCGATAAACTGGCAGATATTATGGAAGAAAGGCAGGATGGCCCTGGCTTTTAGGCTTCACAATCCTTCCGCCCCTGCTACAACCACTAGGACGAATAGTGAAAGTGATTCACGCTATAGCCGTGGATCCATCGGAGGGATCATGTTTGGGTTGAGAGGTCATCAGCGCACGATTGCCTTTATGGCTGGTGGAATTGTTGTGAGCCTGCTTTCTGCTGGTGCCCATGCTGTGCCTCTTCCTGACACAAAGCCTTTGCTCTCTGCTGAGGATTATCGCGAAGCCCTGAAAAAGCAGCCAGAATTTCCGGGAGCTGCCAAGTATCACTTCGGGCACAAGAAAACGCCTGCCAAAACAAAGCCTCTCTCCTTTGGCAGTTATGCAAGAGGTTGTGTTGCAGGAGCTGTCTCCATCCCCAAAGACGGTGAGAACTGGCAGGTCATGCGCCTGTCTCGTAACCGCAATTGGGGGCATCCTGTTCTCATTGATTTCCTGAAGCGTCTGGCTGCTGATGCGCCCGATCTGGGCTGGAATGGCTTGCTGGTTGGCGATCTTTCGCAGCCGCGTGGTGGCCCGATGTTGACAGGTCATGCTTCTCATCAGATTGGATTGGATGCTGATATCTGGCTGCGACAAATGCCAGACACACGCTTCAGCGCCAAGCAGCGTGAGGCAGAGAGCGCGATTTCTATGCTAAACGGCAACCTGAGTAAACCGGGGGCGGACCGCCGCGTCAACCCGAAACGCTGGACAGATGCTCATGCAAAGCTAATCCGCCGCGCTGCCCAGGACGATGGTGTGGCGCGCATCTTTGTAAATCCAACAATCAAGAAAGCACTGTGTGAGTTTGAGACTGGTGATCGCGACTGGTTGCGCAAAGTACGGCCTTGGTGGGGACACCACTATCACTTCCACGTACGGATGGCCTGCCCGGAAGGCAGCGCGCAATGTAAGAACCAAACTGTACCACCCGCTGGTGATGGCTGCGGCAAAGAGCTGACCTATTGGCTTTCTGATGCACCCTGGGTTCCTAAAAAGCCAAAGCCGGGCGAGAAACCAAAACCACGCAAACCTAAGCCTCCGCTTGCTGTTGCTGACTTGCCTAACAGCTGTACGACGGTTTTGAGAACCGAGTAAGTTTGGCGCCCTGCTGATGTAACCGAACTAACAATCTCTGGTTTGTTCGGCGGTGACTGCTTTCATGTGCTGGTGTTTAGTCCATGCCTTTTGAAAGAGGCTGAGGTACAACAAGGCCCACGATTCCATACAACAGGCCTGGGGCGGCGTTGTCATACTAGGCTCATATCCGCTTGTGGTGCTCTCTTAGCAGCGGTGATGCACATCATGGCCGTAGAGAATTCCCCGGCACGTTTGCAAGCAAACTACTGAGTTCTTTTACTCCACCATCTTAGGAGATGAGTGGTTGCTCAGTACAGATTTGCACTTTTTAGACAAGCGGTGTCGGCAGAAATCGGTATTCTTCGAGCCAGCCAACTGACAGAGTACTCATAATCAACGCATCATGATATAGATGAATTATGATCATCCATAGTAAGCTCCATATGAATACGCAAACAGCGCCCAACCTACTAAAATACACCCAACACCCTTACAACGTTAAAATTATAGTTAAATCAAATAAACTCAAGTATTTGACACTACATGCAAACACGTTTACTTATTTCTCAGCTCATGTAAGAGCTAGATTTTGCTACCTACAGATATGATGTCTGTTGTTTCAGTGAGCGTGCTGATTTCAATAGCAATTTATTGATATTCTGTAGAGGTATTCATTATGGATGTTAGTGGCGTTCGCTTATCCTTTTCATTTACTAATTTTGCCGGAAATTATGACCCTGCTCCAGTTATGACGCAGGACGAAATTGCGATTGGTCTGCTTCAAGACATTGTTCGATTTACGCCAGACAACGAGCTTCGACAGAAAAGTCAAAATGCAAAAACTGAGGCTGAAAACAGCAACGACCCAGCGAAGAAAGCCATAAGCAAAATCTTTGAAGTCCTTGTTGGGCTTAATCTCGACGCAATGGACAACGTCATACAGTCATATCTATCGCAGCAAGACCGTAAGGCTAAAGCTATTCAGAAATTCTTTGATATATCCAAAGATTGGACAGATCCGAATAGTGAAGTTGTTTTCCGAGAGGTTATGAGCGCAATCAATGCCAGTGCAAAGACCGGCGATCCCATTGCAATCGAGATAAAAAAAGCTATGCAAGACGGCACGCTCCAGATGGAAGATATGGCGGATTATGGGTTTGAGACAAAGTCCGATTATATTGTCTATCTCAACCCTGACGGAGAGTATGTCGTAGGAATGTCGTCGATTACTCACGTTGGAGAATATGCTAGCGCTGATAGCCTGTTCAAAGATCTCACTTATGTAAATGACGAAGGTCGCTCAATTGATAAGAAAACAGGCCAAAACGCCTACTATGTGCAAGTTGCCAAAAATTTGGCCTTCTACTTCACCTGGCCTTAAAGATATTCGCCATTCATTTTTCTATGATTGAACATGTATATAGGGAGCGAAGATGCTCCCTTTTTCATTCGTCATGCATGCAGGCAGCTGGGGCTTTGTCGTTGTTCAGGATGAGTGTCATCAGGGTCAGGGTCAGCCAGCGGCCGAATTTGAAGCCTACTTGTGGGAGTTCTCCGGTGACTTTAAAACCGTAGCGTTCGTGCAGACGGATTGAGCCTTTGTTGTCGCTGTCGATGGCACCAACCAAGACGTGGTATTGGTCTTGCGATGCAAGTTCAACCAGTTTCTCGAGCAGTACGGATCCTGCCCCTTTTCCACGAGATTGCGGCGTTACATAAACTGAATGTTCCATGGTTTTGCTATAGCCGGACTTCTCACGGAACGGGCCATAGCTGCCGTAACCCAGCACATCACCGTTGTCGTCTTCAGCTACGATGACCGGATATCCGCCAGCAATCCGGCTTTCAAACCAGTTCTTACGATCTTCCAAAGTCTCTAATGAATCGGTCCAGATGGCAGCTAGAGTTTTGACTGCATCATTGTGAATCCCCAGAATGACGGGAAGATCAGATTTGGTTGCATGACGCAGTTTCATGGAAGCCCCTTTAAAACACCGAAGCAACTCACGCTCAAATAAAGCCGCGCATGCTGCCCGGGAAACCTACTTTTTTGCGTATCTTCGAGAGATCCGCCTTAACTTTCTTACGAATTGTCATATTTTGTCGTGCATCTCAAGAACTTGCGGTCTCCAAACACTTGAGTTTATTGCAGGATAATCTGGTACCTTGGCTCAACACCCAAGGAATCCAAGATAGATGAAAACTGCTAATTATCAGATTATTTTACGTAAATTTAACCATAATTTTTGATCATTACATCAAATTTAAATGGTTGATTTTAAGGTTAGCAATTAATTACTGCACCTACAGGTCGTCGTTACTTAACAGAGAGTAAACGCCCTACTGAACGGCAATTATCTTACTCCTTAAACATCACCCTGCTTACACTTTCATATCTGGAGTATTCGAAGTGAAACAGGTTCTGTGTATTTCCACCCTTCTTGCAGGCGTTGGATTAATAATTGCCGGAGCATCCTCCGCACACGCTCAAGATGGTGGTATGTACATCTCGCTCAAAGGTGCAAAGGCATTTTCACTTCGCAGCACCTTTGATCCAATCGGGGGGGCGCCAACTGATAACTATGATTTTGACTATAAAAGCGAATGGTCAGCAAGCACTAGCCTTGGATATAGGTTGAATGAGTATCTTCGTCTTGAAGGTGAACTAGGATATCTTGTCAACTCGGTCAAAGATATGAGCAGTGACACCATTCCAATCGATTACAGCTCGAGAGGAAAAATCTTTGCCAGATATACAATGGCAAACATCCTTGCTGATTTTGCTCTTACCGATCAGCTGACCGCCTTTGCGGGAGGTGGTATTGGCATTGCAAAGCCAGATATGGATAAAACAATCCTCTCAAATGCGCTTTTGGGTCAAACACGGCAAATCGAGATCGAAGATCAATATGTTTTTGCATGGAAACTCACTGGCGGCCTTTCTTATGAAGCATATAAAAACACTCACCTTTTTGCAGATTATACTTACTTTCAAACAGCCGATTTTGACATCAAGCAAAAAACAGCCCAAAGCGGCGTTTCAGTAGAGAACACATTGGAGTCAGATCTAAGCTCTCACCTCATCGGCGTTGGTCTTCGCTATGATTTCTAGTGGGTAACATACGTAAGTACTTCGCTAATTTTCACGATTGACAGAGGCGGCAGGTTGCCGCCTTGTTTTATGCATGGGGACTACTGGTAATATCATCAAATCCTACAGACACCAAACAAGTTATATCATTGTAATTCATACCTATATTTTACATGTTCTGTGAATTACATCATTAATTATTTGGTAAGACTTGTCTATTTGCGCGAATCTCCCTTTCAGGACTTCAGGAGAAAGTGCGCAATGGGAAAGTTTTCCTCTACTGTGATCATGTTAGTTTCTGCGTTATTGGCGACAGGAGCACTCTCTGCCCGTTCCTATGCTGCGGATTTGGCGGCGGCTGCACAAGAAGCAGCTGCGGCTGCGGCTGAAAAGGCGGCGATGGGCATGTTTCCACTCAAACCTTATGCAGGTGCAAAGGCCTTTGTTTCTTATGCACCTGATGGTGATTTTTATACACCTGGGACTGGGCGGACAAAATTCTTTGAATACAACATTGGCTGGAATGCAGCTGCGTTTGCAGGGGTTACAGCAGGTGATTTTGTAAAGTTGCAGCTGGACACTGGCTATATCAGCAACAGTATTTCCAATCTTACCGGAGTGAATGGAGGTAGTGGATCAATAGCCGCTGCTTACGTGATGGGCGGCGTGGTGCTTTCTGCCCCACTTTCTCCCCTCACCAAGAAAGTTATTCCTTTCGCCGGTCTCAGTCTCGGGGCAGCATTTCCGATTATTGGTACAATTGACGGTACTACCGATGCTGGAGCGTTTACAATTAAGGGCGGGCAATCCACGGTTGGCGCACTTCTGGCACGAGCCGGAGTGACAGTTGCCATCAACCCAAAGCTTGGCGCGACTCTTGAGTATGGCTTCTTTCAGACAGCTGACTTTAGCCTTAACGTAAGTGGTCCAAGTGGAGAGCCTCTTTCAAGCTCAGGCAACGGCTCGACTGATATTTCGGCGCATCTGTTCGGTCTCGGCTTTGAGTATCATTTTTAGCCAGATAGCAGCAAAGATTTGAGATCTAGCGGATTGCTATTCACTTTATTGGCTGGAAAACGGCAAAAAAGCGCGTGGGCGCTTATTATGTGCTTTGCCATAGAGCAAAGCAGTGGTAATTGAGCGCCCATGACGACCAAAACTTTGTCCAATATTCGCAATTTCTCGATTGTCGCGCACATCGACCACGGTAAGTCCACCCTGGCCGATCGCCTCATCCAGTCTACCGGCACTCTCACTGATCGTGAGATGACGGAGCAGGTTCTCGATTCCATGGATATCGAGAAGGAGCGCGGCATTACCATTAAGGCTCAAACAGTTCGCCTGATCTACAAGGCGGAGGACGGTGAGGAGTACACGCTGAACCTGATCGATACCCCAGGTCACGTGGACTTTGCCTATGAAGTTTCTCGCTCCCTTGCTGCGGTGGAAGGCTCCCTGCTGGTGGTTGATGCCTCCCAAGGCGTGGAAGCGCAGACGCTTGCGAACGTCTATCAGGCAATCGACAACGACCACGATATCGTGACCGTTCTCAACAAGGTTGATCTGCCTGCTGCTGAGCCGGATCGCATCAAAGAGCAGATCGAAGACGTGATCGGTCTTGATACTTCTGACTCCGTGATGATTTCAGCGAAGACCGGACTTGGTATTCCTGATGTTTTGGAAGCAATCGTCAAACAGCTCCCTGCTCCAAAAGGCAATCCGGATGGCCCGCTCAAAGCCATGCTGGTGGACAGCTGGTACGACACCTATCTTGGTGTGATGGTTCTTATCCGGGTGATCGACGGTGAACTGAAAAAAGGCGACACCATCAAGATGATGGGTACTGGCGCTGTGTATCCAGTTGACCGCGTTGGTGTGATGACACCAGCCTTTGTCACAACCGATCGTATTGGCCCGGGTGAGATTGGCGTTCTGACGGCTTCTATCAAAGAAGTTGCGGATACGCGCGTGGGTGACACGATCACCCATGACAAGAAGGGCTGCACCGAAGCGCTGCCGGGCTTTAAGCCTGCTCAGCCTGTTGTGTTCTGTGGTCTCTTCCCTGTTGATGCCAACGACTTTGAAGATCTTCGCGGTGCAATGGGCAAGCTGCGCCTCAATGATGCGTCTTTCTCTTACGAGATGGAAACATCGGCTGCACTTGGTTTTGGTTTCCGTTGTGGCTTCCTTGGTCTGCTGCACTTGGAAATTATTCAGGAACGCCTGTCCCGTGAGTTCAACCTTGATCTGATCGCAACAGCACCGTCTGTTGTTTATGAGATGGAGATGACAGACGGTTCTCAGTTTGAAATGCACAACCCAGCTGATATGCCGGATGTTGTGAAGATCAAAGAAATCCGTGAGCCTTGGATCCGTGCGAACATCATGACACCGGATGAATATCTCGGTGCTATCTTGAAGTTGTGTCAGGATCGCCGTGGTGTGCAGGTTGACCTTTCCTACGTTGGGTCTCGTGCGATGGTCACTTATGACCTGCCGCTCAACGAAGTGGTCTTCGACTTCTACGACCGTCTGAAGTCCATTTCTAAAGGCTACGCTTCGTTTGACTACACCATCAGCGAATATCGTGCTGGTGATCTGGCCAAGATGTCTATTCTGGTGAACGACGAGCCGGTTGATGCGCTTTCCGTACTGGTGCACCGTTCACAGGCAGATAAACGTGGTCGTGCGATGTGTGAGGTTCTGAAAGAGCTGATCCCTCGGCACATGTTCAAGATTCCTATTCAGGCAGCACTTGGTGGACGCGTGATTGCGCGTGAGACCCTTTCCGCTCTGCGTAAGGATGTGACCGCAAAATGTTATGGCGGTGATGCTTCCCGTAAACGCAAGCTGCTGGACAAGCAGAAGGCGGGTAAGAAGAAGATGCGCCAGTTCGGTAAAGTTGAGATTCCTCAGGAAGCGTTTATTCAAGCGCTGAAGATGGATGACTGAGCATCGATTAGAGCTGCAGTGATACTAAGATTCAAGACCGGCCCATATGAGGCCGGTCTTTGTTTTTGGCAAATGCGACTATGAAAAGGTACGTAGATATGTCCCTTGAGAATGACCTGCGCAGCCGTGCAGACGATAAATGTGAGCTTTGCGGTGCGACAGAGGACCTTGCTGCAGTCGCAGTTGGTCCGGATAGCGATGGCAGTGCTGAGAAATCCATTCTGGCCTGCGGCACGTGCTCCGCACAGTTGGAGAACGAAGCAGAGCTGGATGTGAACCATTGGCGCTGCCTGAATGAAAGCGCATGGAGCACTGAGCCAGCGGTTCAGGTGAGTGCGTGGCGTCTACTGGGCCGTCTTTCTGGCGAAGCCTGGGCACGTGACTTGCTGGATACGCTGTATCTGGATGAGGAAACGCTTGAGTGGGCTCAGTCCGGCATGCCAGCGGCAGAGGATGAAGATGCCATCGTGCACAAGGATACGCACGGTGCTGTGCTTTCTGCTGGTGACACCGTGACGCTGGTCAAAGACCTTAAAGTCAAAGGCGCGGGCTTCACTGCTAAGCGCGGCACAGCGGTGCGGAACATTACTCTGGTGCAGGATAATGCAGAGCACATTGAAGGCCGTGTCAACGACCAACGTATTGTTATTCTGACGGAATTCGTGAAGAAGTCCTGAGGTTTGGCACTGAAAACTTGAGACGTAGAAAGCGGCCTTAAGGGTCGCTTTTTTTATTCGCCCGTTGCCATTGAGCTCACACTCTTTTTAATAAAAAAGCACGTGTTACTACAAATTGCCTATGCTACACATAACAATACCGTCAATTTATAGTTGTAAAAGGCTGTTGTGTAATGCGACATTTATTTATACTTTTTTCTCTCCTAATATTAATTTCAGGATGTCAAAGCACTTGCGACGGGTCGAAAGAATGCTTTGAAAAACGCATTGCAACTTCTAAGAAAACAATAGAAGTATACGCCTATAAAGACACCCTATCTGGCACGACCACTCAATCATGGAGTAAAAAATACGGAACTTTACTTGAGTACCTCGGGAAAAATGGCCGTAGTTACCTTGTTTATCCTGAAAAAACTCATGTAATACAGGGACGCTGGCAGGTCATCCAAACTGGACGCAATGCAGAAATCTGTTTCAACTACATACCTAGCAACAATAACTCAACAATTCCTAAAATTGATAAGAATTGGAATTGTCATGTTGCTCTTCGTTACATAGGTGGCCTCAATGAAATTAGAGAGGGAGACCTATTGCGCCTTAAGCGTACAAACAAGCTTCCCCAAACATTGCCAAGCAAAGTTTATGTCTCTATCGAAACTGCCATGAAAGAGGTTGGCTATACTGCAAAACTGACACGAAATAAGGCATGTACGAAGAAGAACAAAGGATGCCGCCCTTAAGAGAGTGCGAAGCATCATTTTGCAGGGGTAAGATTATCATATCAGCCAACGCCCCGTGGATTGTTACTTTAACTTCTATTACGAAGAAATATTAAAGTGTTAGCTTCTTCTAAAAGAACAGAAAGCGGCCTAATTCGCCGTTTTTTCTGGTTTTATTCCCATTTCTCTTTCGGCTTGATACCTGCTTCCTTGTCCTCTCGTTTCCAGCACTTCTTATTCATATCACGCAGCCAATCAAGATGTTCCTGCTTCTGCCTTTGCTGGAAGTCACCGTGTCAGTAGGACAGCTCATCACCATAGATGCCTCCCAGATCATCAGGATCCTCACGATTGGGAGAGTGGTAGGACAAAGGTTGGTGGCGTTTTCGTGAACGCCGTAGATCGTAGACAACAGCAGCCACGATACTAATTGGAATGAGCCATAATAAATAGATCAACCTTAGCCTCTTGAATATTCGACGTTTCTCGATCAAAGCCTGAGCATATACTTTACTAAAGCTAATCACCTCGGCTCCATGAAAAGAACGAGAGCAAGTTTGCATAAGAAGCCGTTAGCTAGTTCTCCTCACCCTTTCGATGGGCACGAATCTGCGTGTGTAACAAGATCTGCTCGGGGGTTAAGCGCAGGAGGGGTTGGCTGTCCTTCCATTGATAGAGGCTTGAGCCGAGGTTTGAGGTTTCTATGCGGTAGTGGCGGCCGCCTTGGCGGGCGTACCAATCTATGCGGTCTTTGTTGAACCATTTATTGGTCTTGAGTGGGTGCAGCATGGTGAGGTTGCCGGGGTAGTCGGCGAGGAGCAGGTCTATGGCGTTGGCAGCATTGGTTTCTTCAGCGACGCGATGAACTTCGCAGATCTGCGGTTTCTTGATCGTGGCGAAGCGTTTGCCGACGTGAGCGTACTCATTGAAATGCGCCATGCTTTCATTTTGTGGCAGGTAGTCGAACACCACAATGGCACCATCACAGATGGATGAGAAGTAGAAGGACCGGTTGGTGTATTGGAGCGTGACCCGTTGCGGCTGGTTGGCAATTTTACGCTGAACGGTGTTGCCACTTCCTGTCAGGTACTCATCGCCCCGCTTCTTTTGCAGAGCAAGGCCAAGGCCGATCAGGTAGTCATCATCAAGAAAACGCGCGGGTATGGACCTGTGCGGCTTCCTGTTTGAAGCGGCTGGCTGGCCAGAAAATACATTCCTCCCGAAGCTGGTATCCATATCTGTTCCCCGTCACCACAAGTGGTCAATGTTTCAAACGTGGAACAATTCCTAGGCAAAAGCAGTCCTTCAAATGCCTCAGATGGATAGTCTCAGGTCACATCTAATGGGGTGGATCTCAGGGTTTCCCTAGATCTCAACCGTCGTCTTCCTCTTTCTGGTTCACGAAGATCAAGCCCAGAAACGCGATGATGCTGATGTTGTAGGAGGTATCTATGGCCCCTCTTCCAACTGGAGATTGCCATGCGAGGAACCATTCTCCCGCTCCTGTTACAAAGATGCCAAACCAGAGCAGGATGGCGATGCAAAAGCCGAAAGAGGCGATGGCCTTTGAGCGGTTGAATGAAGCGGCTGGCCTATGGATGCTAACCAGCATGCGCAGGCTACCCAGAACCAGCAGGAGAGCAATAAACCCTTCAATGGCCAGAATAATGGTGAGAAAGGTTGGTGCAGTCTCCAATGGGAACACAGCGCGGAACTTGGGGCTAGTTGGGAAGGTGTCCACCATGGAAATGACGGTTTCGATATACGCCAGATTGGCTGGCGCATCCTGATAATTATTGAAGCAGACCAAGGCAGCAAAGCCGCCGAACGCCAAGGAGACCAGAACTTTAATCAGTCGAAGAAGCATGGGACTACCCGCTTTTTCGCCAGTAAAGCAGATTGCCGCTAAAGCGCGGTTAGGTGCTCTCTTCAGCTCTGGTCTTTTTCATTTGCCCTCTGTTAATGGAGCGGTGTACTTCAGGCGATATCGAGAATTTCAGGCCAGAGGGCTGCATTTTGTCTGGTGAAGGCTTTCAGGTGCCCCACATCCTTAAGCTCAAAGTCGTCTGGATTGAGCGTCTGGCGCGTGATCTCCGCCTCTTTGTAGAGCGGCTCCATGCGATCAATAGAGGCTTTTGGAGCGGTGTCGTCATCAGTGAAGCCGATGATCTTGATTGGGCCCTTGTAGGGATTTGGATTCATTTGCGGCAGAACACTGCCGATATCGCTGGTGTAGAAGGTGGGTGATGTACACCACTTACGCCATTGCCAGTAGACGCCAGCAGGCATATCTGCGCCAAGGCCGAGCGCCTTGCCCGGCAGGTAACCCTTTACGCGGGTTGCAACAGGCCCAAGCAGGAACCAGAACATAATTACCATGAAGAAGTAGGGCAGATGATGGTCGCGCCAGTAGACCTGACCGCAGGCCACTGTGGTGACCTTGTCAACCTTATCCAGATTGCGATGGAAGGGCAGCATGAAGCCGCCGAGGGAATGTCCAATCACATGGGTCTTGGGTGTGTCTGCCAACTGCAGCAACGCATCAAAGGCGGCTTGCTGATCATAAAATCCCCAATCGGCCATGGTCGCTTTGGAGTTGCGCGGATGGATCTGCTTAGAGGCACCAAAGTCGCGATAGTCATAGGTGAGGCAGAGATGGCCCTGCTCCGCAACCCAGCGGGCAAACTTGGCATAAAACAACTGCGGCACACCGGTTGCACCGTGAATGATGACTGAGGATTTTGGATCGCCCACAGGCCAGTAGGCTTTGCCAATCAGTGTGGCACCCTCACTGGGAATTGTGATTGTTTCCACGCGCTGCTCACTTTCAGCCATCATTTCTTCCAGTTGCTTCATAGCGGTATCTTTTCCATTCAAGATAGCCGCATAGGATCATATATTAACGTATAGGTAAAGCTGGAAGGTAAAATAAACCGCTCTCTTTTAAGAGAAGGTTTCATGAGTTCATTCGCGTAAACACCGTGGTTTCAGAGCATGTTGCGTGGCTTAACAGGCGCTTGGGTCAAGTGAAACCTGCTTTATTGCAGTGCTTTCGCCAGCGCCTGTTGGATTGCCGTAATTGTTTCCTGCACCGATTTAGGCGGTAAAGTATCGTAGCTGTGTACAGCGTAGATCGGGGTTGGTTCAGGCTCTACCAGAGTTAGGAGAGGCAGGAGCGTTCCAGCCTTCAGGTCCTGTGCAATTGCAATATCTGGCAGGAGTGCAACACCCAGAGCGTTTCGGGCAAAAGCTGCAATGGCTTCTATGGTGTTGGCTTTGACGGCAGACCTGAAGCTCACATCAACACTCTCTGCCCCAACCAGAGCCGGAAGGCGATGCCGGACCACGGCAGGTTCTCGTGTATGAGCGATGTATGGCAGAGACTGCACCCACTGCCAGTAGATTGAATCATCAAAGGCGGGCGCATTTTCCATCACAGCTGGCGCTGCACATAGAATATCGCGCAGGGAACCAATGCGGCGGGCCTGAAGAGTGCTATCAGGCAACTGGCCGACGCTGATGGCGACATCAATCCCTTCCGTAATCAGATTCAAGCGTTTGTCTTCTGCGATCACCGAAGGTTGGAGGTTCGGGAATTTCTCCTTCACAACGGCCAGCGCGGGCGCGATGACGGGCGTGATGAAAGCATGGGGGGCGGTGATGGTGATTGGGCCTGATGGGACCGCACCAAAGCTCTCCATTTCAGTTTCTGCCTGCCGTGAGAGTGCAAGGATCTCTTTGCAGCGCTGGTAGTACCTCTCCCCTGCTGGCGTCAAAGACAAATGGCGCGTGGTGCGGATGGCGAGTTTTACATCCAGCTGTTGTTCCAGCCGTTTCAGGTTTTGACTGACAGCGGACTTGGCTATGTTCAACTCATCTGCTGCACGGGTGATTGAGCCAGTTTCGACAACTGTGACGAAGGAGAGCGGGAGCGTTGAGAGCATTTTGTTCTCACTATGTGAATAGTGATTTCAGAAATAGAGTGTTTTTCAAACAATGCAAGTGCGGCAAAAGACAGTCATCAACATCGCATCTGAACGGAGATCACGTGATGACTTTCATTAAATCTATCGCTCTCGCTGCTACTGTCGCAGTTGGATTGAGCGGACAAGCCATCGCTGACGAAGCTGGAAAGCTGGCAGAAGGTGAATACAAGCTCAACACCGCAGTTGCCACAGCAAGCCGTGCCTGGCGTGATGCCTTCAACGCAGGCAATGCAGCCGGTGCCGCAGCGCTGTATGAAGACGATGCTGTGATGGTTGTGAAGCCATTTGGCACGTTCAAAGGACGTGAAGCGATTGAGGGCTTCTGGACTGACATCATCTCCAAGGGATTTGATGATGTGGTTTACAGCAATACCGTCACCACTGTTCTGGACCAGACCTCTGCCCGCGTTGCAGCCAACTGGAAGATGAACAACGCCCATGGCGTCATCACCAATGAGCTTTGGGTTTTGCAGCCGGATGGCCGTGCTTTGCTGCGTGAAGACCACTTCGAGATCGCTCAGTAAACAAACGTGTTTGCCTTGTGCCCTGATGAAGGACAGCCTGTTATGACAAAGCTTGATACTCTTCGTTTGCGTGTCCGTGATGTGACCGCTCTGAAACAGTTTTATTGCGATGTTTTAGGTATGTCCGATCAGGGTGACGGGCGGATCGGGTATTCGGCGGCAGAGGTCGCATTGCAGTTTATCGCGGCTGAGACGCCCTACACGCCACAAGCCTCTGATCTTTACTGGAAGATCGCGATCTCAGTTCCCAACATCGAGCTTGCCTGCGCCCAGCTTCGGGCACATGGTGTTTATGTTACAGGACCCCAGCAGTTTCGCGATGTTGGGTATCTTGCCAAGTTCATAGATCCCGAAGGGTTTGTGGTTGAGCTGATTGACCATTGGTTTGAAGGCGACCGGCCTGATCTGGAGTTTGATAAGAGCCGTTTAGGCGGTGGCGCGCATCTGAGCCTTGTGACTCTACGCACCGGCGATATTGACGCGATTGAGCCCGATATTCTCAGCTGGGGAATGACGCCGCTCTCTGTTCAGTCCGTCGAGCCTTTTGGCTTCACACTCTACTTTTACGCCTTCACGAAAGAACAACCTCCAAACCCTGACCTCTCCGCAATTGAGAACCGGACCTGGACTTATCAGCGGCCTTATACGGTTCTGGAAATTCAGCATGTTTCTGCTTTGGAGAGGGAGAGTTTGCCGGAGGTTGGTGCTGCAGGATATGGCGGTCTGATACTTGGCTCAGCCGGTGCACCTGTTCATTCCAAGCGGTTGATGATTACGACAGGTTGAGACTGCGGCACCTCCCGCCCCTACGTGCGGACTGCCTGAAAATGAAGAAGGCGGCAGAGCTAGAGTCCCCCTATACCCTAGCTCTAGCCGCCTTATCGTTGTGAGGTGGTGCCGACTTCAAACCGTCCTTTAAAGTCAGCGCCTCACACTTCGACTGGATTTCTGTCTGAGTTATTTCTTGCTGAGATCAGCGTCCAAACCAGCGATCATGCCATCTGCAGGTTTATTTCGCGAAGCAAACTCAGAAACCACAACCATTCCAAGAATCGCCAAGAATACGCAAATGAATAATATCAAGCCGAAAGTCATAGTGCCTCCACTTCAATGACAAATAAAGCGTAGATAGCATTTTGACCTATGTCAATATGAATTTATAATTTGACTAATGTGAAATTTACTCATGGTCAGAAGCGATATTTCTTCACCATTTCATTTCGCAGCGCACAACTTAGTATAATTATTTCTTTTATTATTCTTGATCATGAACTTTCTATATCTGACCCCACCTTTACTCAATGCTGTAGTATATATACGTAGATCATCTAAGTTAAATCGATTTAGAAGCCGATTGAAAATCCGTCACTTTTGCAGCGCAGAAACTTGGGTTAAGCTCAGGCATCAGACAATCACCTTATTTTTCGGAGGTACTCTCATGCCCATGCCTCAGGAGTATCAGCTGGCCTCTCAGCAGTACGAATCTTTCCTTGCTGATGCTCAGGACGGGCTTGGCCTGACCACTCGCAATCAGACCTACACATGCGTACAGGCTGTTTTGCTGGTGTTCCGCCGGAGACTGGACGCTGAGCAGGTTCTGTCCTTTGCTGATACGCTGCCAGCGGTTCTTCGGTCGATTTTCACGTCTGGCTGGAGCAGCAGCGACTACACGGCGGAATTTGGCGCTGAACACGATTGGGCTGCTGAGGTGAAAGCTCTCAGGGCACATCACAACTTTGCGGATGATAAGACGCCTGCAGGTGTGGCTGAGGTCTTGCGCAGCCACGTTGACCTTCCCCGCTTTGAGCAGGTGTTAGGCCAGATCGGCCCTGACGCTTTACGGTTTTGGGGATTTGAAGTTTCGGCTGAAGCAGAGGTGGCTGATGTGAAGTGAGATTATCATTCTGAGTTCAGGAAGGCATACTACATTGATCCCCTTCCCGGCATTCAATGTTAGAAGGTATCGCCAGTTGTCTGGCACCAGTTACCCGCCTATTAGACGGCTCTATTAAACGATGAAAGAAACCCCATTGAAACACGAAATTACCTTCACCAGATTGCCTGAAGTTGAGCCAAGTGAAATTATTGTTCACATGTCCGACCCTCGTATTGCCGAGCATATGCCACTTCTGACATTCGAGTGGGATGAAGCAGCCGTCAGCAAATTTGTCTCTGCTAAAGAAGAGTGCTGGAAACGTGATGGCCTAGGGCATTGGGCCATCTTGCTAGACAACAACTATGTCGGTTGGGGTGGCTTTCAAAAAGAAGGAGATGAATGGGATTATGGTCTGGTTCTGAAAACAGAGTTTTTTGGCCTAGGCACACGCATCTCACAAAAAGCAATTGAATTTGCCCTTGCAGATGAGCGTATCCCCTTCGTCACGTTTTTGTTGCCGCCGTCGCGCAAAAAACTAGGAGCGCTTAAAAGGCTCGGCGCAGTATTTGTCGGTGAAATCGAATATGATGGCACTACATTTCTCAAGTACTGCCTGAATACTGAATGACGGCTTCTTCAGCTGAGTGGTCAACAAAATCCCCGAAGCCTGCCTCTTAGTCGAGGCCGCAATGTATGCGTGCTTGAGCGGCAGAAAGATGCCGCAGCTGGGAAGAGCTGCGACATGTCTTTGACAGGTGCTGCTTATTTAAAGACGCAGCGATTGATGGCCGGATCCTTACCGTCCAACTTTTTCGAGAGCAATGTAGCTACTCCCAGAGGCGCGCCTACCATGAGCTCAGTTCCCGTGGAGTTGACTGATTTGACCGAGCAGAGCTTGTCATGGAACGATTTATCACAGCACGTACCATCGGTGTTACGATCACCGGGCGCACATGACCAGGGGCCAGCCATCTGAAAGCCTGCGGACGGGCTAGGCACTGAGGGGCAGGAACAGATGATCTCGTCTTCCTTAACTGCTCCGATGCCGGGAAAGTCCTTGCCTTGAGTGCTGTTAAAACAGAAGCCGCCATCACATTGAGCAGAGTAACCAGCGGGCGCATCGTCTGTGTTGGGGCAGCTGTACGTCGCCATGGGTGGTCCCAGCTTCTCGGTGTCGGGATCGTAGTCGGTTTCCATCTGGCGTGGTGTGGCGTATGTGCTTACTGTGAACCCGTTATCAATGCCGGCCTTCAGCAGATCACAGACATCTTTTTTCTCACCGCCCTCTTCATAGTGAAACGGTAGGGAAATGCTCTGCTCATTCAACACATCGCATTTGCAATAGGCGACGGTATCGACGGTCCAGCATTTGGCTGTGGCGCACAGGGCAAAGGTGTTGGGGTCATCCTGCGATACCGGACATTCCTTGAAAAGACTTATGTCCGTGCTTGCGTCCGTGCCGGTATCAGCGTTGACTGCGCCGATACTAAGCAGCGGGAACGCGAGGACGAGCCATAGCGTTGCTAATCGTGAAACTGATTTCAGCGGCATGTTTTTTCTCCTTTTTGCGCTGAATGGTTGCCGTCTTTGGGGCTAACAGTCAGTGGGGTTTATCTGCTTGCTTATGACGTCATGATTGAACGGTCAGAGTGTTCGTCAGCGCCGCAAAGGTCCGGGGCTGGAACTGTCTTCATTGTTCAATGTATGGGGAAGCAGACGTTTCTTAAGGCGCTGTTCAACCAGCACTTGCTCCAGTGCGTGGCGGATCTCATCGGGCAAGGCTTTACCGGCCAATGGCGAGGTCAGGTTATGCTCTTCCAGTGGATCTTCCGTCAGATTGTAACACTCATACTCATCCGGAATGCCACGTGGTGTGGTGACGTTATCCGGATTACCAGCACCGAGAAGGTTAGCCGCCGAAGATTGCATAAAACGATGGTTCTGCTGAGTGTAAAAGCGAGGATTGTCGAAGTAGCGCGTGTACTTCCACACAATATCTCCCGTTCGCTCAGGCAGTTTGGTAACGACAGTCTCCAAATGCTTGGGCTCAATGATGCTGTCGAATGCCAGTCCGGTAATCGCATTTGTCATCTGCGAGCCTTCTTCGACACTGTCATCTGTCATAAAGTAAACGGGCTCATCAGCCATTCTCTGGCGCTCAGTTATAAACTCTGACAGATCTCGCCCCACCAGAGGGCGCGCTTCACTGTGGGATCTCGCCAGTTCTTTTCTTGCAGCTTCGGCATCAATGTCCGCCAGACTAAGGAGTGTTGGGAGAAGGTCTACATGTGAGGTCAGCAACTCAGACTGACGCGCTTCCGGAAACAGCACGGGGTTGGAAATTATGAAAGGGACATGCACGGTTTCCTGATAGGCATTGTACCACTTCTGATGCAAACCACCGTGAGCCCCCAGCATCTCTCCATGATCAGAGAGAAAAACAACGACCGTGTTTTCCGCAAAACTGGTGTTTTGCAGGGTCTCATAGACCCGATCGATATGCTTGTTCACTTCTGCCATCAGAAAATAATAGAGCTGCCGATAGCTGTCATCATCAGGCTGCGGCAGGTACATGCGCGGATAGGTATAAACATAATCCTTCTGGCAACGAGGCTTGCTTTCCAGTGACTCTCCAGCTGTTGGTGCCGGAGCCACAAAGGGCAGTTTGCCTTCGTTCTTTAACGCTTCGAAGTTGGGGAACCAGCTCGGAATGCCCGAAAACACGATGTCGTGCGGATTCACAAAGGAGGAGACCAGCAAAAAGGGCTGCTCCTCTCCCGACTGGGCTTTTTCATCGAGATCCAATAGTAAACGACAGACCTGATCGGCAAAGCCGGGGTCGCGGACAGTGCCATCATTGGCTTGATTTGAACCATGGGGCTCCGGACCAATCCAACCGGAAAAACCGTATTTGTCCAGACATTCGGCTTCTTCATAAAGCGCTATGCGTTCAGGATACGCAGTCCCATCGACAGCATTGCTCATCAACGCTGTTTGTGTGCCTGGAACATCAATGTCCTCATTGGAAATATGCCACTTTCCGCGATACCAGGTCTGATAGCCTGCCTGACGGAAGTAGTTGCCGAGGGTTGGCACCGTATCAGGTTCCAGCCAGAACATATTCTGGTCATAAGAGGATTTGCCGATCCCCGGCGTCTGGCTGACACCATGTAATGAGGGGTACTGGCCGGTATAGATGCTGGTTCGGCTGGGAGCACAGGCTGTGGTTGCGGTGTGGTGGTTGAGAAACTCCAACCCATGGCGACGCATTTTCCCCAGCGCAACACTGTTTTGCAACCGGTACTGTCTGGCACTGTCATTTTCGTAGACCGGCGGAAAGCGCTCTTCATCCGTCGTAATAATCAAGAAGTTGAGAGGCTTACCGTTAATTTTCATGCTGTGTCCTTATCGTTTTTGTTCGTTTTGGACATCGTTCGCTGGAATGTATGTACTCAAGTAAATCTGAGTGACCGACGCAGATATAGAGCTGAAGCACTCTGAGAAGAGGGTGGGAAAGTTGTATGACAGAAACATGAATCACAACATAAAGTTGTTACGTGTTTTCATCTTGAAATATTGGGGGAGATATTTGCGTGAGGAGCGGTTTGAACAGCGTGATAATCAGTTAGCCTAACCAACCTTCGTTCTAAACAAGTCACTCCCTGCGAGAGTAATAATTGAACCTTATCTGGGTCTAATTCGGCAACACGTAAAGAGTAGGAAGTAGGCTCTACTGAGTAATAACCTACTTCACCTCAGGTCAAAAACTACCTAAATCAGTTCGCATTTAAGTTGAAACACATGAACTGCTTTAGCCTTTGTTTTTGCGGATCTTTATCCGAAGACCGATTTCCACTTTTTGGAGATACGTTGTAGCAGACGATTGTAATTAGCCCACTTGCTGTAATGTGTTGATGCGATTGAGGCCTAGTTCAACGATCTTCAAGGCAACCTCAGAATGTGTCATCGCTGACGGCCTGTTCGTCTTCGATTTTGACCCAGTTTGTAATGAACAAGCCCTCGGGAAGTAACTTGAATCGGGCGTCATACCCGGCACTAGGTTTGCTTCAAGAAAATTGGGGATTCCTTCTGCATCAAGCTTGATGTCAATCCGACCAAAACTCTTAACTCCCAATGCCGTAAAAGCACTGCCTGCAAGCTCGGAAACAGCGCTCAAAGTGGGTTCGGTAATAGTTCTGAGTAACTCATGATTTTGCTGCTTTGCAGCACATCCCAATATTCGATCACCCTTTTCATTCTTGGGAACTATGATTTCTACAGGCATAATAGATCTTGAATCGGTTTCCGGGTCATCAAAGATTGCAACGGTAAACTCTCGTCCCGGTAGCACCTCCTCGACCAGAACATCTGCACCATAGCTTTCGAAAAGTTCTTTGACTTTACTTTGATAACTTTCGAAGTCGCGAACTATCGAGTTTTCATCAATTCCATTTCCATTAGCAGCATCTATTGGTTTAACGAAAAGAGGAAGAAAAAGAGGGAGTTTGTCTTCTGTTTCGAACTGGTCAGGGCAGGCTTGGAAAAACTTTGCAGTAGCAATACCGTGGTTTTGTATAGCCGTCTTAGCCTTTCCTTTATTGGAATCGAACTCCAGACAGTTGCGATCAGATCCGGTAAAAGCAATTGCATGCTTAGAAAAGTAATCTGAAAACCAAGTTTTTGTATTATTACTTACATCCAGGAAGTATTTACTGCAAAGGACAACAAGATCTGGTCTAGACGTAACAATATCATTTAAACTGGATATCGAAGAAATCTCGTGAAACGTAACCGTTTGATATTTTTCTTTTAGAGCATCGTAAAAGAGGCGACATGTCTCAATCGATCCAAATCCGGTTTCTTTCAAATCATGTGTATTGGTCGCTATAACTGCAATGTGGTTCTTCAATTTTGAGGAGTGTTCCTGCAAATCTTGCCGATGGTTATTGTTTGCAATTGGATTGGGAGACTGGAGAGGACCAATTAATTCTGCGGTTAAGCCAATTTTAGCAAGATCAGTTCGTTCTGTCATTGGACCATTCTTTCGTTGCTCAGTCATCAGTTGACAAGCAAATTGCCGGCCCTTTGTTTAGAGCACGGGAAGTGGCGAGGATAATTGACCGGTAAAACGTGGATTTAACTCACACAGTGCCGGGTGAGGATGGCTGTATTCACGGCACTAAGATCTTGTAGGAATAGGGAGAGCAGCTGTGAGGTAGTGTATATGACCAGCTGCAGATCTGATAAACACCACTGTCAAGAGTAAGGAAGTTACGTGTCCAGGGACCGTCTTTTGTTAGGCAACTTCAATATTGTTGACTTCTATTTTCCCGTTTGCAGGATTTGTAAGCGTATCGAAACGTACTTTTTGGCGTTCAGCCAATTTCTTATACCAGCACGATTTAAGGACGCACGAAGGACGCGAAACTGTGAATTTGTACCTTCCTCCTGAATGTAGCCAAAGCCTTGCTCAGAATTGAAGAATTTCACGGAACCATTGATCATTTAGGATACAATCTGTGATGACCAAAAACGCTTTAGTACTTATGTACAATCGCTTGGCCAGAGAATACTACTTCCCCAAAAGCAATATTCTATTATATACATATTGCACATCTTATCGCACTGGTTCAATCAATTTAAATTTTAATACGGATTTATTTGGCTAGTCTAAGTAAATCTTAGAGAAACATAGTTTATTGAATTTAGATCTACTAGATCAATGAACTAGCCCGAAGAATAGAGCTTAACCCTAGATATTTAGCGATATCTTGTGCACTCGCTGATTGCCAATCACTTGGTAGACTATTTTATCAAAGGGCGAAGCTTTTTATCTGTAGCTTCTTTAGCAAGACGGAGTTCTTTTAGGCGAGACGTTTTTTCACTTAATTGCAGAGCCCGTTCCTCTTCATCAGTGAGTTCTTTTTTTTTGTTTTTTTCAATCGCAGCAAATCGATCTTTTGCACATGACATTGAAATATTAGGCATATTTTGGTTCTTTCTATCAGGACTAGGGCTGCGCAACAGGCGCAGCCCTGATCTTTTATTAGTCGACCAGCTGCAAATTCACAGCTGAAGCTTTGCCATCGCGGCCGCTTTCTAGTTCATAAGCAACTTTTTGACCTTCTTCGAGACCCATAAGTCCAGCCCGCTCAACAGCAGAAATATGAACAAATGCATCCTTTCCGCCATCTTCCGGAGAAATAAAGCCGAAGCCTTTTGTGGAATTGAAGAATTTTACAGTGCCGTGTGTCATGGTTGATACCTTGTAACTTTACCCGGGCTAAGCGGGCGTGTTTCCCATGTTCGATATGTACATGGGGTGCAACATTCTCAAAATCAGGGGGAACCTAGCAAACCGGCAAGCCGGAAGAAAAGATAGCCAATGATGGCTGTAAACGCGCTCTGCTTATGTAGTTATTCTCGGCTCTCTTTTCAAGAGGCTATGTAAGCTATGCTAAACAATCTGCAATTCTTGCTGCAATGATCGGCCCTGAAAGCAAGAAAAGCTCGTTCTCCTACAACCCTACACCATGATCACTTAGTGCTTCGACTGCGTGAATATTTATTTTCGAAGAAAATACCGGAGGCGTGCAATCTATAATATTGAGGTAGTACGATCTCAAACCTTAACTGACGTTACCGAATGCCCACTCTTGGCCCGACATTCCAGCTCTGACCTTGTTATTAGCACGGCACTTCGCAAATGCAACAATGGGCAGTTACCCCGCCTGAATTGCCGATCAGATATTTGGCACTCGGTGTTGCTTTGCGTTTTTGGTGAGAGGTTGTCTGGGGGCAAACAGTCGCCCTCTCAGAGCGCGATTTTGTTTTCTACTACACCTGATCAGTCATTGTTGGGGGTTACGCCAACACCCCGAACCTGCCTCCCAGTGGGTTCGGGGTGTTGGAACGGACAAAAACTTGCCGCAGCGGGAAGGGCTGCGGCAAGTCTTTTACTGACGTTTGAGGGTCAGTTGGTTTGATTGCGGGGGCTTGTGGCTTGCCTCGCAATCAGTTTTGCCCCGACTGAATAGTCGTCTTTATTGCATTCTCTTCAAACGGATGAGCCGAAGATTGGCAGGTTACCGGTTAGTTCGAATGCAGTGATGATGAACACCAGGATACCGAAGCCGAATACCATTGCCTGACGGGCGTTGCCGCCTGGGACCTGGTACATGTCTGGGTTCCGCTCACGACAGATGCGAACCATTACGATTGGTGCCAGCAAGGAGAAGATCACCAGAACCACACCAGCATAACCGATTGCTGCGATGAACCCGTGTGGGTACAGGATAGCAAGGATGATGGTTGGGACGAATGCGATACCTACAGTCTTTGCTTTACCGGCAACGGTAGATGTGTCGAACTTGAACAAGTCAGAGATGTAATCATACAGGCTGAGAGACACACCCAGGAAGGATGTTGCAACAGCCATGTTGCCAAAGATCTGCAGGATTACAGAGATGTTGGCACTGATACCAGACTTACTCAGAGCACCAATGATGTTACCGATGTTACCGCCTTCAGCGATAATTGCAGGGAAGTCATCACGGGAGATGTTTCCGAATACTGCAAACATCCAGAGGAAGTAGAAGAAACCAGCAAGGAAAATCGCGATTAACAGCGCTTTACTTGTCCGTTTCGCATCCAGCCCCAGGTAGTTGGTTACAGTTGGAACTGTAATCTGAAGACCAAAACTCGCCACCAAGAAGGAGATGGTGTAGAACGCATATGGCATGCGATCGCCGAGTGAGATCTCTGGGAACAGGTTCGTTGTAGATGAGTTGCCGATCAATGAGCTCAAGCTGATCATGAATGTGATGATCATACCGCCGATGAGAACTGTGTTCACACGGTCGACTGCTCGGGTTCCCATCATCACTATCGATAATAGCACGACTGCGAAGATCAAACTCGCAACCTCTGATGACATGTTTACGTCACCAAAAATCGACAGCGAGTACGTGATGATTGAACTACCACCTGAGATGTAGGCGTAGGTGAGAACGTAGCACAGGAAGGCAACGGAAAGACCGTTGACCACACGGCCCACGTTACCAATGGTGCCCTTGGCAAGGCTGTCGTAGTTGGACCCTTCAGGGAAATGAAGCGTGATTTCCATGATGTACAACGATGCGGTGTGCATGATGTAACCAACGACGATCATCAGAACCAGACAGACAGAGAACCAAACACCACTGTTTGCAACAGGGAGCGAGAACATGCCCGCGCCGACGGCGGTGCCAGCAGCGATCACACTGGCGCCCAAGATAGTGCCCTGACTTTTTTTGGTAGGCTTCGGTTCGGCTGTCTCAGCAGCTGGAACCTGATCAGAAGCGATGGTCATGTTGAGCCTCCCAACTCCGGCATTTGCCGTGACCAATTGAGAAAACACCTGCCGATTTTGTAAGTGCCCCGTGGCAGAGCTTTCCCGAAAAGCGCACATAGACTTACGATGGGTAAGATTTGTGCTTTGATAACAACAGAGGAGAGCACACAGGCTCTCCTCCAATGCAGTTTAGTCTTTGACTATTGCTAGTCACTTCAATGGCTTAGTTCTTAGATTTCTTCGAAACGGCCAGTGAAGAAGCGAAGTACCTTAGGTTCGAATACGAACTCGAGACCCTTGATGCTTTCGCGGTTTTTGTAGAGCTCGATGATCGCATCTGCGACGTAATCCATGTGTGCGTATGTGTATACGCGACGTGGGATAGTCAGACGAACGGTTTCGAGCTTAGGAACGTGGTTCTCACCGGTCTTAACGTCGCGGCCTGCGGATACGATGCCGCGTTCCATGGTGCGTACACCGGAGGTGCGGTAGATCGCTGCGGCAAGTGCCTGTGCAGGGAGCTGCTGTTGGTCAAGGTGTGGCAGGAATGCGCGTGCATCGAGGAAGATTGCGTGACCGCCGTAAGGCTTAACCATTGGCACGCCAGCTGCATCCAGACGTTCGCCGAGGTAGCGGATCTGATTTACGCGGTGTGAGATGTAGTCAAACTCTACGGATTCCTTGATGCCGATTGCCATTGCTTCCATGTCGCGGCCTGCGAGACCACCGTAGGAAGGCATACCTTCGAACTGAACAACCATGCCTTTTGCTTCAGCAAACAGGTCGTCGTCGTTCATGCAGAGGAAACCGCCGTTGTTTGTCAGGCAATCTTTTTTGCCGGACATGGTGCAGCCGTCGCCGTAGGAGAACATTTCAAGGAGGATTGCCTTGATTGTTTTGTCTTCGAAGCCAGCTTCACGTTCTTTGATGAAGTATGCGTTTTCTACACAACGGGTTGCATCGTACATCACTTTGATGCCGTGCTTGTGGCAGAGTTCGCTTACTGCTTTGATGTTGCCCATGGAAACAGGCTGACCACCAGCCAGGTTCACGGTTACAGCAAGACAGATGTAAGGGATCTTTTCGCCGCCAACTTCGTCGATGAGCTTCTGCAGTTTTGCAAGGTCCACGTTGCCTTTGAATGGCACGTCAGCCAGGTCAGGGTTGTGGGCTTCGTCGCAGATTACGTCAACAAATGTTGCACCGTTACGTTCCTGGTGGAAACGTGTTGTGGTGAAGTACATGTTGCCTGGAACGTAGTCGCCTGGCTTGATTGTGAGCGTGGACAGGATGTTTTCTGCGCCGCGGCCCTGGTGAGTAGGGATGAGGTGTTTGAAGCCGAAGTGCTCTTTAACAACTTCTTCAAGGTGGTAGAAGTTTTCGGAGCCAGCATAAGCTTCGTCACCAACCATCAGGCCAGCCCACTGCTTGTCGGACATCGCGGATGTACCGGAGTCGGTCAGCAGATCGATGTAGCAATCTTTGGACTTCAGCAGGAATGTGTTGAAGCCAGCTTCCTGGATTGCCGCTTCGCGACGCTCGTCAGAAATGAAGTACATTGGTTCAACAGATTTAATCTTGAACGGCTCTGGCATAAACTTAGTCATAAGAACGTCCTCTTACTTGCTTCTTTACCAATAGGGCGGAGGGAATATGTCTCTCCGAATTCTCAAGGAGTGAAGAAAATTATC
The DNA here is from genome assembly GCF_001623285.1 of Pseudovibrio sp. Ad26. Taxonomy (NCBI): domain Bacteria; kingdom Pseudomonadati; phylum Pseudomonadota; class Alphaproteobacteria; order Hyphomicrobiales; family Stappiaceae; genus Pseudovibrio; species Pseudovibrio sp. Ad26. The sequence continues at coordinate 4,044 of NZ_LMCE01000024.1, read as the reverse complement.
GATTTCAAAGTTTATTTACTTACGAATCGAAAGCATTTTCGTTTCACCAATCTTCAAAACCATTAGATACTCAAATATTTCATCACCACAATAAGTAACAATATCCATATGTGAATAAATAATCGTTTTTATATACAGACCACAAACACATATACCTTTATGCAATACACAAGGCGCTGATGTTTACATGAGTATTACTTGATCATACAGATTCATGGTCTGCATAATCTTGGCTGTGCTGTGATCTGTATATTTCCCCGTTGCAAGTCTCAGGCATGGCGGTATCGTTCTTCTGCACCCAGCGCGCTCAACACTTGGGAGACAGGAGTAAAGACAAACGTCATTATCTGAAGCAATCACGACACAACTGCAGCGCAAACCGGAGGTGCCGATGGTATTGCCAATATCCGGACACAGTTCTTCTGCTGCACAGGGGATGCAGTTTTGGAATGAGTGCCTAATATTTACTTGTTCTGGGGGTGTTGCATGTTTGGCTGGCCCCTACGCTCTGCATCTTTGGTGGACTGTAGGAGGCAGGAGGCGGGCTTACATGCGGCCGTGCAGCAGGAGCGACTCCACTGCAGGCGGAGGTCGTCAGACGAGATGCAGGTTATTGGCCATGGAAACATCTTCGATGTGCCAAGGCAGCTTATCTCTCTTTAAGATATTCAAATACAGCTGATACCAGCGCATTTTCCTAGTCCCAATGTAACTTCAAGACCTAATTGATTACACACATCGGAGTTTGGGCGAATTAGCCTGAAAGTCAAAAGGAAAAACTACTTAGAGACAGTGGCTTGACGGGGCTGCCCTGCCGCGGCGCGATGCAGATGCCGTTACAAGCTCCCTGAAATACCAAGGGTTTTCGGGTTTTATAGGGTATGAATCACTCATTTGGGCAGAGTCCTCGTTTCGCCAAAACATCCTATTTATTCCACAATAAACTTATATATTAGCAAGTCCTGCCACTATTTTTGAAAAGGTTGGCATGAATCACTTTCACGCTCAGAGAGCTCGCTTGCGCTGCGTTTGAACAGAGTCGCAGCGCTGCGGTGCCCAATTTTGGGATGCTGGCCTGCGGGCGCGTTTGCCCGGCCGCAGACCAGCAGGGTGCTCATTTGCAGGGTTGTGCCATTCACCTGAGGTTGGAGGCCTTGGTGTGGAGGCTTCCCTGTGGCAGTGAACACGGGGTGCGTGTGACACCACCCGAGCACCTGTCACAGTGCGTTAATCCAGAGACACAACATTGGTGTTGACCGGCTGCGGAAGGGCGACCCGCTCCAATAATCCGCAGGACTTTTTCAGTGCCTCCAGGCGGTCACATAAAGCGTGGTGCAAAGTGAGCAAAGCATCCCGCTCGCAGCTGTTCTTCACGCGCTCGCTGAGTACAAACTGTTGCATGTACGCGAGGTTCTGAAGATCAGAGACGACGATCTGGACTTCGTCAATTTCATTCTGAAGAGTGTTTGTGGCGCTGCATGCGCATGCGGAGTCGACCATATTCAATCCCTCTGTTTAGGGTGTTGAAGGCCGCACGACAAAGAGCTTTTGGGACTCGCTGGCGAGCGGGAGGCCAAAAACCTGCAAACAGACAGGCGGGTTTATTCCCCTCCGAAGAAGGTATTGCATTCACCGCCCTCCCGCTCATAACGAAGGGTTTGCGCACTTTTGGAAAAAAGGCACAAAAAATCCGCTAGTTAACGGGAGCGGGTACCGCTGTTTGGAGAGGTTTTGGGCCTCACCCAAGAGCATGCAACCAGATGCATGCGGTGTCAATGGCCAAGGTTTGCAAGCGGGCGTTGTGTGGCGAAGGGGAGACGATGGGAAGCGCCTGAGTTGTCCAGTAGAATTTTTCAATCAAAAGTTACATATTTCTATTTATCAATTTAAAATTTTATTTTATACTACATGCATGGCGTAGTAGCCCAATTGGCAGAGGGCCAAAGTTACCTAGTGTCGAGGCACTAAAGGTCTTGTCGCTGAGACGCGGCGAAGGAAACCCCAACGCTAAGGTGTTGGGAACGCTATGTTGCGGAAACCCTTACTTACTGGTCCTCTGTCTACTCATGCAAAAACAACTTAAAGCTGAAATTAAACGACTTTGCCGTAGAATGTGGGCGAAGGAACGCTCTAAACAAAATAGGAATATTGAATTCCAAAAGAAGTTTATGAAGAGAACTGGGCGAAAGGGAGTGATCTCTGTATCAAAAGCGCCCAAGAATTACCACCATAAGCACTTTGATCCCATTTACTGCTGCCGAAACGCAAATTTTATTGCCAAAACAATCTGGCATAAGATTCTTACAGAGAGCTACAAACCACTCCCTGCATATAACTTTCAAATACCCAAACCATCCGGTGGGCATCGGAGTGTGATGTCTTTTTCTATCCCAGATGCAGCGCTAACAAATGTGATGCTCAGAAAAGCTAGGGATCGAAATCTAAAACGTCTCTCCCCATTTTCATACGCATACCATCCCGATCTCAACCTGTTTGATGCAGTATTAGCTTTACGAGGCTTCATTACTGAGAAGCAGCTTTATTCGGTCCAAATTGATTTTCAAAAGTATTTCGATACGATTCCAACTAGGTATTTAATTAACTTAATAGATGACAAAAACAAGCTAAGCCTTACACCGCACGAGAAGTACGTTTTCAAAGAGTTCCTACATCACCAGTTTGGTGACTCGGCAGCATATGCTAGCGGAAAATTCTTAAGACGGCACATTGGTACACCGCAAGGGTGCTCATTATCACTTTTGCTTGCAAACCTTGCCAATGATGACCTTGACCGAGCTCTAGAAAGACGCTCAGGAAGGTTCGTAAGATTTGCGGATGATGTAGTTGCTTTGTGTGATACATATGAAGAAGCTCAAGGATTACAGCAGGCTTTTGTAAGTCACTGCGCAAACAGTGGACTTGTCATCAACAAAAAGAAATCGCCTGGAATTGCAATTATCTCAAACGAAGACGCTGAGATTCGAACATTCGAGCATTTTGACTATCTAGGGTACAGGTTCACCAAAAATGGATTAACGGTCCCAACTCATGTCGAAAGTAGAATAAAGTCAAAAATATCAAGGCTTTGCCACGTATATCTTATCCATTACCCGCAAAAATTTGATTTTGCTAGATCTAGGAGCAACTCAGTTGCGAAAGATTGGGATCTCATGGGTCTCATTGGAGAAATAAGAGGGTATCTTTACGGTGGGTTGCATGAGAACGAAATTCGTAACTTTCTTTATAACGGTGAAAAGCTTCAACAGATGAAAGGCTTAATGGGCTTCTATGCGCTCATTGATGACAAATCAGCACTACAGAGATTAGATGGCTGGCTTGTAAATAATTTGCGCCGTGTAATGATTAAGCGAAATCAAATGCTTAAGAAAATGTATCCGACTAGTTACGGATGCCCGACCCCATCTAACGAGCAACTTATATTGGGAGACTGGTTTGACCCCAAACATTGGCGTGGTGACGGTGATATCCCGAACACCCAAATACCCAGCTTTGTAAGAGGATGGAGAGCGGCAAGAAAGTACTATTTCACCTTTGGACTAGAGGATGTCGAACCTCCACACTACGGATATTACTAAATTCCATTTATTTAGTTAGAAATTCGGTCCTTAGTGCATTATTGGGAGAGCCGGAAAGGCTCTAGGAATTTTTCCGTAATTGATGTGGGATCCAACCTGGACCACTCCCAACATTTAGCAATAGATCTCGTATACTAACAAAGTGAACGTCTTCGTCCCCGCATTGAGCTTCGCTTGTGCGGGATGACGGAAGGTGGGCAGCGCTGTGAGTGCAAGGGGATGGTGAGGTATTGGCAAGGTGTAAGATTGAGCTGGCGAGTATGTGAAACGACTGCAGCAGCGATTGAGGAGAGAGCCGCAAAGGACGTCATCCCGCACTTGATGTTTGTCCCGGAGAGATGGTTGACGTTTGTTCGGGGACATGGGTGACGGTCATGTTATGATGTTAAGTCGATTTTTGCGACTGTGTTTGCTGCAAAACATACGTTGAAGATCTCAGGTTTGTCTG
>NZ_LMCE01000023.1:0-2079 GCF_001623285.1 Pseudovibrio sp. Ad26 | reverse complement strand
CCGCATAAGTTCCCTCTCTGGGCCGTGGAACTGCCCAATAAGGTGACTGATAGAAGGATGAGATCCGATCTTCCTTGGCCCGAACGAGACGCCAAAATGAGGGGGTGGGGTTATCAGTATTGCATTTTTCAAACTCGCAGTGAATTCCACTGTAAAGGAGGGGGCGAGGAGATAGATGCTGATATGAGCTATCCTGATCGTTGCTGGCTCGGAGAAGCTAAATATGTAAAGACGCCAAGAAATTCAGCTCTAGTACGGGGACGTAATGGTGAATATCCAGACTTCTTTTTGCGTGCAAAAATTCGAGCAGAAGTTGAGGAAGAGTATAGACGCTATGGGATAATAACAAGGCAACCTGATGCGCCTGGTAAACCCTGCTGGAATATCGGACTCTATACTGCCATTAGCCATCCTGCTTTGTTTCCGTTTTTTAAAGAACAGTATGAAGGCGAAAATGACATCGAAGGAATGATTGAATATGTTCCGATGCGACAGGCATGCAAGCAACAACGTGGCTTTGGAGATGATGGTCCTGCAAGACCACCCAAGATTAATCCTCAGGATGATTGGTGGAACTACGACCCATCAGAATATGGCGAAATAGCATAAGAGATTAGGAGCTACGTTATGATCGATTTCAAAGAATACAACAAGCATTACGATCCATGCATGCTTAGTGTTGTCGAGGAGAGTATAAATATCTTTGAAACACAAGAGGAGTTCCGGAAATGGATTGAAGTAAAGTGGGTGGTAAATAAAATTGAAGAGGTGACATTTCGTAGCGGAGGGAAAGGAAAACGATATAGCTTAGACAACATAGATCATTCCATTTCGAATATGAAGGTTATGTTTTTAGATTGTAACTCACTTCACTTCTCTGACCCGTCGTGCGCAATAGAGGGAGCATTTTATGTATGTGATCAGTTGCGAAAAGATTTTCCTGAATTGGAAGGAAAACTCATTTTTGTCGATACATACGGTGAGATTGCTCGTTTTCCGTTTGAGTGCAGTGATGATGAATTATGCCGACGCATCGGGCTAGATGGTGAGTTTTATGATCATAAGTTAATGCAACAGTTTGGGTTCGAATGACGAAGTAAGCATAACCCAACCATAACCTCTAGGTAAGCTATAAGGGCGTACCAAGAACAATAAGTGTTGGCGGATCAATATTAGAGACATACGGAAGAAAACTCTCAAATTTGATTGAAAACAGTTTAGATGCATGCGCAAAGAACGTAATTTCACACCCATTGAAATTTGGACCGGGCTACATGTCGAGTTGGAGAGCTGGCATCTGAAGCGCAGTGATGCTGATAGTAATCTGCATCCCTTACGAGATACCTCCAACAAGATCTATCTTCAGGAGTTGAGCAAATTTTCGGGCAGTAAATGGGCCATGATTGGTGACGGTGCCGGATGGACACCGGTTGCGGCCATGGCTCTTTCATGGTGTGAGGGCGCGACTTGGGAAAACGTCTTGAGGGCGTGGCAGTCTATCGAAAAACTCGATCTTGAATCTGCTGTCTCAAACTTAGCTGCTCAAATGACCAACCCTAAGTTTTTGCCTGAGCCTAACCTTGCGGCAGTGTTAGAGCTAGGGCAGTCTCCGGGGGGAGCATGGGTGTTACTATCGGCGTTAAAGCTTCACGGAAAAATGGTGCAGTATGTCGAAGAGCAAGTTCCTCACGAAGCGGTTCATTCAGTCCTATGGCCTCTAATAATGCAGGCTTAAGCTGGTATAAGACACTGAGATTTGTGGGAGAGTAATAAACTATCATACTGACGAGTACTCCAAGCAGCAGAAAACTGCCGATACGAATTACCTTTCAAAAAATAGAGTTACATACTGGCCGCAGTGCAGGCTCTCCCGGCAACTGTTTTTTTAGTAATAAAGATTCATACCGAAGAGCCCCATTGCAATTATACGCCACACGATTTGCCTTCGCGGGTGTTTGTCGGCGACGCCTTATGGACAAATCGATCGATTTGAGTAATGGAGTGTTTTGGCCCATGATCACTAGATTAGGAGTGAACAATGGGGCAATACACAAGGACCGCCAGCGCTGCAGCTGAGAA
>NZ_LMCE01000022.1:0-687 GCF_001623285.1 Pseudovibrio sp. Ad26 | reverse complement strand
GTTCTATATCAATCCCTTTGCCTGCTGCCTTTTGCGCTTCATTTTTCAATTGTTCTAAATCACCAAACTGAGGTAGGTGTGTAAGTACAAGTTTCTTTACGTTAGCTGATTTCGCAAGTTCTCCAGCTTCTTTTGAAGTGAAATGGGCATGATGATGTTCATTTCCTTCAAAAAGATAGGTATCTGCTAGAAACAAATCAGCATCTTTCGCAAAATCAGCGAAACTTTCCAAATAACCTGAATCACCTGTAAATACGAATACTTTCCCCGTTGTTTCTTCTACGATACGCATGGCGTAACATACTACTGGATGGATTGTTTCCATAAAAGTAATCAGAAAAGGACCAATTTTTAATTCTTCAGCTTCAAAATAAGGATGTCCTTTTGAGACATTTTCCAACGTCAATTCTTCAAAGTGAATGGAATCTTTTGTGTGTCCATAAATTGAAAGCAATGTCTCCGGATTTCTCTTAGGATGAAGTTGCCAGTAATACTGTAATACACCAAGGTCAGCAATATGATCATGATGATAATGGCTAAGGATCACAGCATCTAGATCAAGTGGATCAAGGTGTTCTTGTAATTTGATCAGCGTAGCACTACCTGCATCGATCAACAAATTGAACCCGTCAGATTGAAGCAAATAACCTGTTGTCCCTTGATTTTTATAAGGATACGCTCCTAAGC
>NZ_LMCE01000021.1:0-575 GCF_001623285.1 Pseudovibrio sp. Ad26 | reverse complement strand
GATCTAGACAAAGCGAAAAAACTATTAGATGATGCTGGCTACAAAGATGTGGATGACGATGGTTTAAGAGAAGACAAAGATGGAAATAAACTAACAATCAACTTTGCTTCGATGTCCGGTGGGGAAACAGCGCAACCATTGGCAGATTACTATATCCAACAGTGGAAAGAAATCGGTTTGGATGTCCAATACACAACAGGTCGTCTGATCGAATTCAATTCTTTCTATGATAAATTAGAAAACGATGATCCTGAAATTGATGTTTACCAAGCTGCTTGGAATACAGGAACTGATCCAAATCCAAGTGGACTATGGGGACCAAATGCTGCGTTCAACTACACTCGTTATGAATCAGAAGAAAATACAAAATTGATCAACGATATCAGTTCAAGCAAAGCATTTGATGAAGAGTACCAAAAAGAAGCATATCAAAAATGGCAACAATATGCATTTGAAGAAGCATTTGCGATTCCAACGTTGTTCCGTAATGAAGTATTGCCAGTCAACGACCGTGTCAAAGACTGGGATTGGTCTTATGATGTACCAAACCCATGGGCAAATGTTTCTGTTACAGC
>NZ_LMCE01000020.1:0-573 GCF_001623285.1 Pseudovibrio sp. Ad26 | reverse complement strand
CCCAGGTGGTGAACGGGCTGTACGCTGTCCAGATGTGAAAGGTCACACTGTCAGGTGGCTCAATCTCTTCACCGGATGACGAAAACCAGAGAATGCCATCACGGGTCCAGATCCCGGTCTTTTCGCAGATATAACGGGCATCAGTAAAGTCCAGCTCCTGCTGGCGGATGACGCAGGCATTATGCTCGCAGAGATAAAACACGCTGGAGGGGTCATCCGGCGTCCATTTGAGGCCAAACGGCGTCTCTTTGTCGCCAAATTTAAGATACTGCTCCTCCCCGCAATGCGGGCAGGCAACATGAAAACGCATAAAATGCGGGGATTCACTGGCTGCACGCTCAATCTGACAGGTGCCTCTCACTTTTGGCGTGGAGCCACGGATGGACTTTGGCCAGACCGAGCCTTCAATACGCTTGTCACCCAGGAACGTCGGAGAGCCTTCCTGTTCAATATCATCATCAAAAGCAGCAAGTTCATCATAACCCGCCACATCCACCGACTTTTCACGGTAGTTTTTTGCCGCTTTACCGCCCAGGCACCAGAAGCCACGCCCATTAGTGAAACGCTTCATGG
>NZ_LMCE01000019.1:0-593 GCF_001623285.1 Pseudovibrio sp. Ad26 | reverse complement strand
GTGTCAAATAAACAAGTGTAAATTTGTTTTCTGGAAAATCACGGCGGCGGCTTTCTTCAAAACCAAATGCCTTTTGATAAAATTCGATTGATGCTTCAAGATCTTTCACCCGAACACATGTGTGAGCCATTTTCATAAATTCATCTCTCCTTTTTCTTTTACTCAATCATAACAAAAAGAAGTAAGGAAATAGTTGATTTGTGCTTGTTCATGAGAAATTTCTCATGTAAAATGGATAGAAAATAATACTGTTAAGGTGGAAACAATTCATGGATAAACCAATTTTTGGTGAAAAAAAGCAATCTGCTAATTATCAAACCCGTTATGCAGCATATATTGTCATAGAAAGAGACAAGCGGATTGCGGTGATCGAGGCTCCAAATGGTGCTTTTTTCCTTCCTGGTGGGGAAATCGAAGGAGAAGAGACGAAAGAAGAAGCGATTGTCCGTGAGCTGATAGAAGAAATGGGAATTGTGGCAGAAATTTCTTCTTATCTGGGAGAAGCTGATGAGTATTTTTACTCGAATTATCGTGCAACTTATTATTATAATCCAGGATATTTCTTTGTTGCTGATTCTTGGAAGCGTATAGGA
>NZ_LMCE01000018.1:0-509 GCF_001623285.1 Pseudovibrio sp. Ad26 | reverse complement strand
GTGCAAGATAGCTTTAAATCAAGCTTCCTCGCACTTTTTTTCTATTAATATTTGCTTTATTATTTCAGCTATACGTCTCGCTTCCGTCTTCTCAAGCCGCGCATAAGTTACACGGATAACCGCTTCTTTTACCCCAAATAAAAATCCTGGCATAACAAGTAAATCATTCGCTAAAAATATATCAAAATCACGAATCGAGCGAATTTCGACTTGTAATGAGTTTGGAACGGCGCAAAGAACTCGTGAAAATTTGCGCTCATTTGCAAATACCGATAGTTGAAGATGATCCATTTTCAGAACTAGCCGCACTAGACAGCCAAGTTCCGGCACCACTGAAACAACTGGACACAGATAATGTGTTATACATTGGCTCGCTCTCAAAAATTATGGGATCCACTACACGAATTGGTTGGCTTATTGGTCCGACAGCAGTAATTGAACGGCTCGCGCTCGCCAGGCAAGAGATGGATTTTGGTTTAAGTATTTTTCCACAAGTACTGGCAAATAGT
>NZ_LMCE01000017.1:0-4098 GCF_001623285.1 Pseudovibrio sp. Ad26 | reverse complement strand
ACCTTGAGCTGGATGGCTGAACAGGATGGCGAAAGTTCGAGCATGCGCGAATGTGGCAGACACTTTACACTTCGGCAACCAGATCAGACTGCGTTATCGCAACTGCCCCACACTTTTGGGTGCTCTCGACGCCGATCAGCAGTCTGTTTAAATGGCATAAAGTAGAGAAGTTTCAGAGAAGATACTCTACGTCAGGGGGATACTGCAACAACGCCCTTGAAAACCATCTTCAGAGCGAAAACGCCTAAACCACCGTACTGAAATAACACAAAATACGCTCTAAAACATGTTTGCAACAGAGCCACTTACCTTGTGTTAAGAGGCAGCGCTCCGCCGTCGGTTTGAAAGGATTTGCGTTGGTTGCGTATTTTTAGCCTTGATATGCTGATTTAAACGTCGGTAAGGCGAATCTGGCCGGACGGGGAAGCGGTTGGCGGGGTGTTGAGTGCCTGCTGAATGTCCGGCCAGATTCTTACTGCTTAACTGCTGAGAGGCGGATGCCGTTCGGGTCGAGTTTTTTGATGATCGCCATTTGCGCCGCATTTGGAGTTTCGGTCTGAGCGGGCTTGTCGTCGGCCTGCAGGTCATAGCCGGTGTTGTCGCGCACCTGGTCCAAGCTCACGCCCGCATGCAGGGAGACAACGCGCGGTTTGTGGTCATCGCCGTTAAAATCCATCACACACAACGGCGTCACAATCAGTCCAATCTGCAATGTCTCAGGAATGATCTCATCCGGCCACATGCGTGGGTTATACCCGGCGCTGCACACCACATCGACTTCGCCTTTCACAAAGGTTTTTGTGTCGTGGCGTGTCACCAGCATGGAATTGCAATGGTGGATGCTGTTGCCGGGGAAACCGCGTGCGCCAAGCATTTGCACCTTGGGTTTTTTGAAATCACCCAGGCAGGAAATGTTGGCCTGACCATACTGATCGATCTGGACAGGAGACACCATGGCATGTCGGCGGCCAGACCACAGCACATCAAACACGCGTGTATAAGGAAGCCAGCCGGATGGATTGGGGCGTTCTTCTTCCGGGCATCCCAGCGGCACGGGCTCTTCAACCAAAAACGCCTCGCCATCGCTGAGCATCAGTTGATCGTTGAGCGTCAGTTTTGCCAGTCCGGCGGCAATGCGTGGCAAGCTGCCAATGCCGTTAGCCAGCAACTCGCCGTCCTTTTCCCAGGCTTTTGCCGCAGCGCAGATCATCACATCGGCAGTGGTATAGGTTTGCTGTTCCATATTCACGAGGCAAGTACCTTTTAAAATCGAGGGATCGGCAAAGTGCTGCAATGCTCTGCACCACCAACATTGGTCAGGTAGGCGGCTTCATCAGCGCCCACAAAGTCCTGCAGGTATGCATCAAACCCGTTTTCGTCCGCAGCGGATTTGCAATAAAGCTTCAGGTGCTGCATGTCCCAGCCATAATGATCATGCGCCGTGGTTGGATGGGCCCCAAAGGGCGCGCTGACAACCGCATCCACAAGCGAGCGGTCAAACAGGCTCTGCTGGCTGGTGTCAGGACAGCTAATATCCAGCCGGTCGACCAGTCTTTCTGCCGAGATAATGACATTGCCAGCTGCACGGGCAAACAGACTATCAAAATATGGATCGCGCCCGTGGGTCTGGGTGTTGCCCAGCCAGTCAGCGTAGGAAACATGAATGAGCGCAACATCCGGCTTGATGGCTGGCATGGCAACCAGCTTCTCCGCGCTGTTATAGGGGGAGGATATCACCTTCAGCTCGGGGTTGTAGGTCAGTATATCCGTGCCAAGGCCAATGCGGGTCGGCGCAAAGGGAACATTTTCCGCCCCAGCCCGCAAGCCAAGCTTCAGCAGGCCTTCATCCAGTTCCGTAATCTCAATTTGTCCGGTTTCCCGGGCTTTGCGGAAGTAAGGTTCAAGCGGAATAACATCGAGCGAAACAAAGCCGTAGATGACTTTTTTCACCTTGCCCGCTGCACACAACATGCCAACTTCCGGACCACCATAGGAGACAAGGGTCAAATCCTTCAGGTCTGAGCGGAGAATCTCCCGCACCAGCGCCATTGGTTTGCGTCTTGGGCCCCAACCGCCAATGGCGATCATCATGCCATCGCGCAGCGAGCCAATGGCGGTTTGCAGTGAAACCTGTTTGTTCATAGCAAGTCCTTGCTTTGCCTGCCTGTCTGAAAGGGACAGCCCCGAAAGGCAGGTGCGCTTCATTTCCTGATAATCCTATTGAGACCTTGCCTTTGAGAAATCATCCAACCGGACGAGCTGCGTGTTTTGTGCAGCGCATTGGCTGGCTATACCTGCTCAACCCCTTCTGGTTGCTCGGTTTTTTCGGGCAAGAAAGAATAACGCTGGATCGTATCTGCAACACAGCCGGGTTTTTCGCCGCCCTTAATGTCAATTGTCATGCGCACCGTTGTTTGCACATCCACTGCGCTTAGCGGTTTTACCGCAGTGAGCACGCCGTGGGCTCTGATCTGATCCCCTTGGCGAATGGGGGCGGGAAAGCGCACGCGGTCGACGCCGTAATTGACGCCCCAATCCAGATTCTCCGGTTTAAGCAGCATGAGCAGGAAATAGTTGGTCAAAGACAGGGAGAGATAACCGTGAGCTATGGTTGTGCCAAACGGCCCGGTTTTCGCTGCCTCGCGGTCCACATGCAACCACTGGAAATCCCCTGTGGCCTCTGCAAACAGGTCAATGCGCTCCTGCGTCATTGTCAGCCAGTCCGTTGGCTCCAGAACTATGTTTTTATTGGCAATTAAGTCCTCACAGCATCTTGCAATAAGTGTCATGGCACCCTCCATCAGGCCCGTTGAGAAGAAACTGACACCACTTCGCCAGTCATATAGGATGAGTAGTCGCTGGCTAAAAACATGATGACATTTGCTACTTCCCAAAGCTCAGCAGCGCGGCCAAAGGCTTCTTTTTTGCAAAGCTTGTCCAACAGCTCTGCGGGAGCGGAGCGCCGCAGGAAATCATGCATGGCCAGTGAGGGCGCAACCGCATTGATGCGGATGTTATGCGCGGCCGCCTCCACTGCGCTGCAGCGGGTTAAAGCCATCACAGCAGCCTTGGCAGCGGCATAGTGCGCCTGCCCGGCCTGTGCCCGCCAGCCAAGAACGGAGGCGTTATTGACAATCACGCCAGCACCGCGTGCCTGCATCTTTGCAAGGGCTGCGCGGGTCATGCGAAACGTGCCGTTCAAAGTGACATCAAGCACCAGCGACCATTCCTGATCACTCATCTCAACGATGTTTTTGGTGCCGCCCAGCCCCGTTATTGACAAGAATATCAAGGCCGGACATGAGCGTATCGCCCTTATCAACCAGCGCCTGCACCTCCTCTTCGCAGGTCACATCAGCCACTTGCCCAACAACAACCGTTTGCTTGCCTTGCTCTTTTGCCACGCCTTGCAGTTTTGCTGTGGCCTGTTCCAACCGCTCTGGATGTTTGTCGGAAATAATCACCATCCGGGCATTTTCCTCCACCGCCCGTTGGGCTGTGGCAAAGCCGATGCCAACCCCGGCAGCGGCGGTGATCAGGAGCCCGCGATCCTCCAGCATATTGTGGCCCTGCACATAGCGGGGCGGCGAGGCAGAGACAGGTAGGTCGCTCTCGGCAGCATCAAGCATGATGAAATCCTTCTTCAAAAATTGGCGTTTTCACCTGTTGTTACAAACGCATCACGGGTCATTTGAGAATCTGAGTGCAAGTAAGCCTGAGCGGTAAAGCCTTGTTCCCAGCGGTAATTGCGCTCCAGATTGCTGGCCTCAACGCCGTTGAGCGCCTCTTTGGCAAGCGAAATCAGCGCCGGGCTCTTTTCTGCAATCTTTTCAGCAATAGCGCGGGCATGGTCATGAAGCTGATCGCGTTTGACAACCGCCTCAATGCCGCCATACCGAGCGGCCTCCTGAGCAGTCATCTCAAGGCCGGTGAAATAGAGATAGCGGACCTTTTGCAGGGGCAGCAGTCGTTGCAAATGCGCCCCGCCGCCCAATGCCCCGCGGTCCACCTCCGGCACGCCAAAGCGGGCGCACTCAGAGGCGACGACGATGTCCGCAGCGCCGCAAATGCCAATGCCGCCGCCGAGCACAAACCCAT
>NZ_LMCE01000016.1:0-64666 GCF_001623285.1 Pseudovibrio sp. Ad26 | reverse complement strand
CACCGTGGAGCTTGCTGGAACTGTAATGCCTTTATGCTGCAGATAAGCGCGGATCTTTCGAGCGCCCCAAGCCGGGTAAGTATCACGTACTGATAAAACCCTCTGCTCCACCTCCTGTGGTGAACGCCCAGGGGACGTTCTGGGCCGGCGAGAGAGATCATTCAAGTCTTCTCCCGCACGCCACCGCCTCAGCCATTTATAGCCTGTTTGTGGGCTGATACCGAACCGGCGACACAAGGCACGCCGATTAGCATTGTCCTGATCTGCAAGTCGGACAAACTCTTCTCGAAGTTTCATTGTTGAACACTCTTGCCAAGGCATCCCGGTCCCTCCCTGAATGCCATGTTAATGTGTCAACCATCTCTCCGAACACCTGTCACCTATGTCTCCGGTATGTACACGAAGACCCGGGACCCAGCTGGAAATTACCTCTGATAACGAGCTGGCTATTTCATGATGTTGCGACCGCACTTGCTTCAGCGCAGAGTGAGGTATGGCCTATTACGTGTACATGACAGCCAGCAAGAGAAACGGGACCCTATACACTGGCGTGACCAATGACTTGGCGCGGCGGGTTCATGAGCATCGGGAGAAAGTGGCGGTGTCGTTTACGGCTCAGTATGACGTGTCGTGGTTGGTTTACTTCGAAGAATTTGAGCGAATTGGGGATGCAATTGCTCGAGAGAAGAAGCGCTGGCGGAGGGCGTGGAAGCTTGATTTGATTGAGGGTTTTAATCCGACCTGGCGGGACTTGTATCTGGAGTTGGTTCGATAGACTTCTGGGCTTGGCTCTAGGTCCCGCATCAAGTGCGGGATGACGAGATGGAGGTGTGTGGGATGACGGTGGTGGGGGTTTGCCGCGGGATACACTCCAGCTTCCAATAGGGCCAAGTTAAGGACGAGTGTTGTGAGTGGTAATGGTTTGATGGAGCGGGCGGAAAGTGGTGAAAAACTATCGATAATCGGCAGAATACTTGGCATTAAGTTTTACTGGCTCATTGATTAAAAATATTGGCATGTGCCCTGCATATCTGCTAGTGAAATTCCCATTATAAATTGCGGTTTCCGGTTTGTGTTGGGGCCGTTTTGGAATACAGGCTAGCCTGAGGCCAAGCCTGATGGGGACTATTTTGCGTTTCACTAAAATCATCATTTCCGTTGCGCTTGCAGCGGGTCTTGCTGCTTGTGCTTCTGCAGGCAACGAAAACCTTCGTCATGAAACTTCTGCCAGCCTTTCTACCAAGCTGACCAAGGGCAAAACCACCAAGGCGCAGGTGCGCGCTCTGCTTGGTGACCCTGATAGCCTGGACTTTAGCGACAGCGGTAATGAGATCTGGAAGTACCAGCACATTCGCGCCAACGTGAAAGCTGAAAACTTCATTCCTGTTGTTGGCCTGCTGGCTGGTGGCCAGGACCTGAACAAGAAAGAACTGGCTCTGTTCTTCAGCAACCGTGGCGTTTTGAAAAACTACTCCATGCTGGAAACCAAGAGTGAAGTTCGCACTGGTTTGATCAACTCCAACCTTTAAAGGTTGCGGGGATAGATTGGGTTTTGGGCGGTGTGCTTGATGCGCTGCCCAGAGCTTTTTGCTTGGGACTTATTCCCCTTTTCTACCGTAGATTTCGGGTTTAGTGGTGCGTTCTGGTTCGTTGACCTCCCGAATTTCATAGGAACGCAGAAAAACGCAAAGTTGCGCATAGCAACGCAAAATGATGTTTGTCGGGTTATGCCCGTTGGTGCGCGCGGGCGTGTGGTGGTTTCTTCCACATGAAGTGTGCAGGCTTTTTTGCCGGCTTTGGTGTTTGGCGCACACTGAGGCGCCCTCTAGCGCTTTGATTTAATTTCGTAATTCCCTTTTTCTATTGCCCCCTGACAGTTCTTACACGAGTCTTATCTCAGGTTTACAGGGCTGCGCTCTGGCGGCACGCTCGGCTTAGAGAACGAAGTTCTATTCCCAGTTAAGAAGAACTCGCTGTGCGTTGCATTTACGGAGCAACGCAAACCAACGCAAAGGGGCATAGATTTGCGAATTGTGCACGTTATCCTCGCTCTGGGGCTTGGGCTGGTTGTGGCTGGCTGCGCTTCTGTTGGCAATGAGAGCCTTCGGCATTTGACGCGTGAAGGGCTGGAAAACCAGCTGGAGAACGGCAAGACAACCAAGGAAGATGTGCGCGTTGCGTTGGGCGATCCGAACACCACTGATTTTACCGATAGCGGCAATGAGATTTGGAAATACAGGCATGTAAGGACGCAGGCGAAGGTTGAGAACTTCATTCCTGTGGTTGATTTGCTTGCCAGCGGGCAGGATGTGACCACCAAGGAAGTGGCCCTGTTTTTTGATCAGGACGGTTTGCTGAGGAACTACTCCATGATTGAGGTGGAGGACGAGGTTCGCACCGGACTTATCACCGCGAACATGTAGCATAGATTTTTAGATGGGTTGGCGCGCTCGGGGTGGAAGCTTCGGGCGGTTTTGCTGCTTATGCCCCTGAGTGTTGCTGGTTATGCCCGTTGTGGTGAGGTGATATTATGAGCATATGTTCTTTTCCTAGCTTGTCAGAGACTGATGAGAGGCGCAGTATAATGAACATATGCTCATTAGAGCTGGCCGCGTTCTCTTTTCCTCACGCTCCCTGCTCTAGATTTATGTTGCTGTGCGTCTCCCCTGTCTAAATCACTGATGGTTCTTATGGGAGAGGCTGTGAAAGGAGTGTTTGTTATGCCACGTCCAAGAAAACCACGCCGAATTCATGGAACCGCAGGAGTGCGCTTTTTCAAGCCGCAGGGGGTGCCGCTGCGCACGCTTCAGGCGGCGGTTTTATCGCAGGACGGGATGGAGGCGTTGCGTCTGGCCGATGCGGAAGGGCTGGAGCATACGGCTGCTGCTGATCTGATGGGGATTTCGCGGCCTACGTTCTCCCGCCTGGTCTCCCATGCCCGCACGGTGGTTGCGACGGCGCTGACGGAGGGGCTTGCGCTGAAGATTGAGGGCGGTGCCGTTACCGCGGACGACTCCTGCCTGCCCGAAGCGGAGTTGAGTGAGGAGGACTGCCAGCGTATGCAGCGGCGTCGGCGGCGCGGGTTCTGCGGGCGGGCGAGCGTGATCTCTGAGCCTGTGCAGCTGGATGAGGCGGATGGGGCGGTTTAGGCTGACGCTGGGTGGTTGTGGTTTCTGGCTCGGTTCTGGGGCTGGGCTGTGCTTGACGGGCTGGATATCCCCGTGGGTGGGTGAGGTTATGCCCCTGCTGGCGGGTCGAATTTCGCAGGATTTGCATTAAAAAACGCGGATTCCGAAATTTTCTGGAATCCGCGGTTTTTGTGTTTCGTCAGCGCTGTTCAGCGGGAGTTATCCGCGCAGGGTACCGCCGGTAGCCTTTTGAACGGACGCAACAATCTTGTTTGAGACCGCTTCGATATCCTCATCGGTGAGGGTCTTCTTGGTCGGCTGAAGGGTTACATCAATCGCGAGGGAGCGCTGGCCTTCCGGCACGCCCTGCCCTTCGTAGATATCGAAGAGATTCACGTTTGTGATCAATGCTTTATCCGCACCTTTGGCAGCTTTCAGGAGCTTCTCAACCGGGATAGAGCTGTCTACCAGGAACGCAAAGTCCCGTTTTACCGGCATAAGATCCGCAGCATTCAGCGCACCCTTGGATTTGGTCGCTTTCTTCTTCGGCTGAGGAACAGCGTCGATGAAGACTTCGAACGCCACGAGCGGGCCTTCAATGTCCAATGCTTCCAATGTCTTAGGGTGGATTTCACCGAAGTACGCCAGGGTGTTTTTCGGGCCCATTTTGAGGGCGCCGGAGCGGCCTGGGTGGTAGTAATCCGGAGCGTCGGTGAAGACCATCAGGTTGTTTACCTGCGCACCGATGGACTGTAGTACCGCACCTGCATCAGCCTTCGCGTCGAAAACATCAATGTTTTCAGCGTTTCCGGACCAGTGGCGACCAGAACCGGTTGGTTTGGCGGTACCACGGCGGATGCCGGCGATGACCATCTTCTGGCCTTTTTCGCTATCGTTTTCAAAGACTTGGCCGACTTCGAACAAGGCGACGTCTGCGTAGCCGCGGTCTGCGTTGCGCTGTGCTGCGGAGAGCAGGCCAGGCAGCAGGGACGGGCGCATGTCGGACATGTCTGCGGAGATCGGATTTGCCAATGATAGCAGTGGGTTACCACCGCCAAAGTGCTCTGCGTGGGCTTTTGGAATGAAGGACCACAGAACGGCCTCGTCCATGCCGCGTGTTGCGAGTGCGCGACGGGCATTAGAGCGGCGGATCTGGCTAACAGTCAGAACCTTCTGGGAGATTGGCTCCATGCGCGGCAGGGTAGCAGTTGGCACTTTGTCGATGCCGACAATGCGCATAACCTCTTCTACCAAATCAGCTTTTCCGTGGATGTCCGGGCGCCAGCTTGGGGGAGAAACCTTGACCACATCACCGTTGCCAGCGACCCAGAAGCCGAGCAGGGAGAGGATAGCTTTGATCTCACTGTGGGATACTTCCAGACCGGAGAGGCGTTTGACTTCGCTGAGCGGGAAGTCGATGATGCGCTCTTCCTGTGGCACTTCTCCTACAACGTGCGCGTCGGATGCTTCGGCGCCGCCACATAGGTCCATGACCAATTTCGTAGCAGTTTCAAGGCCTTCCACCATGTACGCAGGGTCTACACCACGCTCAAAACGGTAGCGGGCGTCGGTAGATACTCCCAGTTTACGACCTGTGCGGGCGATGTTGAGCGGATCCCAGAGTGCGCTTTCAATCACCACGTTTGTGGTGTTTTCATCGCAACCTGTTGATTCTCCACCCATAATTCCGCCGAGGGACTCCAGACCGTTGTCGTCAGCAATGACAACGACGTTCTCATCGACGGCATAAGTTTTTCCGTCGAGGCCAACAAGTTCTTCACCTGCTTTGCCGTGACGAACAGTCAGGTTGCCAGAAACCTTATCTGCATCAAAGACATGCAGCGGGCGGCCCTGATCGAAGGTCATGTAGTTGGTGATGTCCACGAGGGCATTAATCGGGCGCAGACCGATAGCAACCAGACGCTTCTGCATCCATTTTGGAGACGGGCCGTTTTTGATGCCACGGACCACGCGGTAGCCGAATGCAGGGCAGTGTTCCGGGCTATCCCCTAGATCCAAAAGGATTTTTAGGTCGTTTGCGTTGCTATGTGCGTTCACTTGCGTTTTTTGCGGGGTTTTTAGCGTTCCTAAGCCGGAAGCAGCCAAATCACGTGCAATTCCGAACACACTTGCGCAGTCGGAGCGGTTCGGGGTCAGGCCGATTTCGATGACCGGATCGTCCAGACCAGCATATGCAACAAACGGAGTGCCGACTGGTGCGTCTTCTGGCAGGTCGATGACGCCGTCGTGTTCGTCGGATAACTCCAGCTCGCGCTCGGAGGCCATCATGCCGTGGCTTTCCACGTCGCGGATTTTACCGACGGACAATGTGACGTCGAGACCGGGGATGTAATCACCCGGTTTTGCGAACACGCCAATCAGGCCTTTGCGGGCGTTTGGGGCGCCGCAGACAACCTGCAGGGGCTCACCTTCGCCAGTGTCCACTTTCAGCACGCGCAGACGGTCCGCATTCGGATGCTGCTCGGCTTCCAGAACGCGGGCAATTTTGAATGTGCCAAGGCGATCAGCTGGATTGGAGATTTCTTCCACTTCCAGCCCGATCAGCGTCAGGCGCTCTACAATTTCATCAAGGCTTGCATCGGTCTCAAGATGGTCCTTGAGCCAGGAAAGGGTGAATTTCATTGTATTAGCTCTTTACGTTTGGACCAAATTACTTGGAAAGACCGGAGACCAGCGCTGGCATATCCAGCGGGCGGAAGCCGTAGTGCTTGAGCCAGCGGACGTCTGCATCAAAGAAGGCGCGCAGATCGTTCATGCCGTATTTCAGCATGGCCAGACGGTCAATGCCGATGCCCCATGCAAAGCCCTGGTACACATCCGGGTCGAGACCACAGTTGCGCAGAACGTTGGAGTGCACCATGCCGCAGCCGAGGATTTCCATCCAGTCGTTGCCGGTACCGATTTTCACTTCAGAACCGGAGCGGTCGCACTTCACGTCCACTTCCATGGATGGCTCCGTGAATGGGAAGAAGCTTGGGCGGAAGCGCAGCTCTACATCATCCACTTCGAAGAACGCTTTGAGGAACTCTTCCAATGTGCCCTTCAGGTGGCCGATATGCGTGGTCTTGTCGATCACGAGGCCTTCCAGCTGGTGGAACATTGGTGTGTGGGTCTGGTCGCTGTCACAGCGGTATGTGCGGCCCGGCATGATCAGGCGTAGCGGTGGCTCCTGAGATTTCATCGCACGGATCTGCACTGGAGATGTGTGCGTGCGCAGCAACATACGTTCGCCGTCTTCCTTCTCGTTGAAGAAGAAGGTGTCGTGCATTTCGCGGGCCGGGTGGCCTTCCGGGAAGTTGAGCGCGGTGAAGTTCAGCTCATCCGTCTCGATGTCCGGGCCTTCAGCAAC
This sequence comes from Pseudovibrio sp. Ad26, assembly GCF_001623285.1. Taxonomy (NCBI): domain Bacteria; kingdom Pseudomonadati; phylum Pseudomonadota; class Alphaproteobacteria; order Hyphomicrobiales; family Stappiaceae; genus Pseudovibrio; species Pseudovibrio sp. Ad26. Next base: position 58,168 of record NZ_LMCE01000016.1, on the reverse strand, counting down.
GGAGAAGCCCATGTCCGCGAAGATGGCGATCAGCTCGTCAGTCACCTGAGAAATCGGGTGAATGCGGCCTTCTTCTGCCGGAGTGGTGCGCAGTGGCTGGCTCACATCAACGGTTTCAGAGGCGAGGCGCGCGTTGAGTGCCTCAACCTTCAACACGTCTTTACGAGCGGTGATCGCCTCACCAACGCGGTTTTTAAGGCCGTTGAGTGCAGGACCCATTTCCTTGCGCTCTTCCGGGCTCATTTTGCCAAGCGTTTTCATTTTTTCAGAAACGCTGCCCTTTTTGCCAAGGGCGGCAACGCGCACGTCTTCCAGTGCGGCTTCGGAGTCAGCACCGGCAATCGCGGTGTTAATCTCGGCTTCGAGTGTTTCGAGGTCGGACATAATCCCTCAAGGGTTTGGATGTGCCAGCAGCTGATTGGAACTTGTGTCCCGGCCGGGCAAATAAAATTCGTGGAGGTCTTTTAGCGAATGCTGGCAGCGCAATAAAGGGGCTGATTGATAATCAGCCTCTTAGATTTCCTCAATACTCCCGTTTTTCAGCGGAAACTTCAGGAATTACGATGAAAACACCCGCTGGGGCTACTCGTGGAATGGCACGCCCTGCCCCGCTGCCTAAACGCTCTTGCCTGAATGCACACGCACAAACGGGCGAGCACAATGGCTCTGCGGTGCGGTTTTACTCATGCATTGGGAGCTTTTAAGCCAAGCGCATAAATCGCCCACACGCCGGACCATCATGGACACGGGCGGTGATTTTTACAGCGATGTGCACGCGCAACGGCATTGGGAATCCTTTGAGGATTGGTGGTGTGGTGGAGGGTAGCGGAAATGAGGGCGGATGGGAAGGGAAATCACTTGCATCAACATCACATCCTAAAATAGAACACACTCCATGTTGCAATTGAGTTTTCTATAATGAGCCCTACGTACTCGCACCTTTCTTCTCTTGCTGAAAGTGTGACTAAATCTGCGTCAGCCATACCAAAAGAAGATTTTGCAGGCCTTGGCATTATTGCATGTAGCTCGCTATCAAACATGCCGATTTTTCCGCTATCTCGAAACACGTCTATCGAAAGTAAAACTCCGCTTTCAGAAATAATACGAACCGTCGGTAGAAAGTCAGACCGAAGGCATGATGGGTTTATTATTGTTGATGCTTCACTTCGACCAATAATGTGTAACGTGCAGTTCGTCCCACCATTTTCTAAAAATGTTGATTTCGATTTCACGCAAAACTTTGGCACGCGTTATGTCACGGCGTTGCTAAGCTCCAAAGTTGCCGGCGTGCTTTTTTCACTCGTCTTAAGTGGGTCTTATGGACTGAAGATTTTCGCCAACGGGGAGGTTGTTCATCAATGATCCAAATTCTTGGCGCTCAAAAAATCATACTCATTTCGTGCGCTATATATGCACTCATCTTCACATTGACCTCTTTGATACTAGACCAAAGTTTACTTGTATTATTGGGAAATGAAAACGCTTCACTAGCCATCAAGAATATGATTTTTGGCCTATTTGCACTCGTATTTGAAGTCGTCTTACTTCTATCTATCATGAAGGGCTGGAGGTATATCTGGAAGTGGTTCCCGATATTGAACCACTGGATCTTTCCCGATCTAAACGGCGTTTGGGATGTTAGCCTAACTTGGCATTGGGACGGCCGCATTGGCACATCAAATGCAAAGCTGACAATTATGCAAACATTTGATGATATCGGTTTTGTTATGAAGACCGATAACAACTCGGATTCTCGAACAACGTTATGTGTACCTCAACGCAACTCAGCGATTGACCGGATCGAGATTACATACAGTTACTTAGCAAAGAATATTCATCCCGAAAACGGTATTACAACCCACGAAGGTACTGCTAAGCTCGAAGTTGATATTAATGAGCACCACAAGATGAAAGGAATTTACTACACAGATCGAGGGACTTGCGGGACATACAATCTCATAAAGATGTCTGACATGAGTTCTGCACTTTAACTTAATGATACGCTGTTGTGAGTTCCTTTTCTATTAGCATTTCTCTTTCTAGAGCCATCAGAGAAAGCGGTTGCCTCTGGTGTCATCCCGGCCATTGAGCCGGGATCTATAACCACTTGCGGCACTGAGTTATTAAGAGAGGGAGACAAGATCTCCTGACGCATCTCCTCTTTTGCTTATGCTAGCTTCATTTGATGACTGAAGGTGTTTGTTGAGGCGAAAGCAGAGGAAGATTGTGCTCTGTTGCTGCCTCATGGTGTGCCTCATTGATACCGGGGGTATGAGTCCCGGGTCTCCGCCCGGGATGACTCCGGGAGGGGATGTGGGGCTTTGAGTGAAGGCGTGGGGTGTGAGGGCATTGTGGTTTGAGGTGGGGCTGGTTTTGCAGTTGAGATGATGAGCAGAGTGGTCACCTCTGGTGTCATCCCGGCCAAGGAGCCGGGATCTATACTCCCTGTAATCATTGGTGAGTTTGTGCAGTGGCGGCGGGGGACTGCTGGCTGCATACTTGGTGCATGTCTTATTACATGTACATTCTTGCGAGCCGGAAGCATGGGACGCTTTATGCCGGCGTGACCAATAATCTGCCTGAGCGTGTGCATCAGCATAAGACGAAGATGAATCCCAGTTTTACGGCCAAGTATGATGTTTCCAAGCTTGTCTACTATGAGGTTTATGAGGAACCTCATGAGGCTATTCGCAGAGAGAAGCAGGTGAAGCGTTGGAAGCGGGACTGGAAAATTCAGGCCATTGAGGAGATGAACCCTCATTGGGAGGATTTGTCACTCTCTTTGCATTTTGGGTAGAGGCTGGTGGGTATGGGTCCCGGGTCTTCGCCCGGGAGGACACCGTGAGGGCTGCTTTGCGTTTTGGCGTGAGCGCTGTGGTTGGGGAGCTTTCGGGTTTTTGTGATGAGGGCTTTGTTGATTGGTGAGTGTGGCGTTGGTGGTGAGGTGGAATGGGTCCCGGGTCTTCGCTGCGCTTCGCCCGGGATGACACCGTAGGGGCGGCGCCTTCAAACCGTTGAGGGAAGTCCCTCTCTGACCGTTGCAATAATGCATGAGTGGGGGAGGTTTTGGGTTTGGGCGTTGACAGGTTGTGGGGTTGTGTTTCACACTCATATGTGAGGCCTAGAAACCTCACGTCAGCGGTACCCGCTCCCGTAGTCTAGCGGTTTTTTTGTGCCTATCTTATAGTGCGCAGACCCTTTGCTATGAGCGGGAGGGCGGTGAATACAACACCTCCTTCGGGAGGGAATAAGCTCGCCTGTCTGACTCAGGTTTCTAGCCTCCCGCTCGCCAGCGAGCCCTAGGAAGCTTTTTTGGCGTTGCGGATCTTCAACACCCTAGTCAGTAAGGGGATTGGAATGGACGATTCTGCATGCGCGTCTAAGGCAGTTTGCCTACAAACTGCCCCAGACTTTGTTTGAGCGTATTCTTATCCGAAAACCGCTTCACACTTTTCGGGAACACGCTGGCGCCACAAACACTATCGACAATGAGTTAGATTTAGATAAAGTTCTCATCACTGTTTCTGATATCGAAAATCTTGCTTATTTTCAGCAACTTGTGCTGAGTGAGCGGATGAACCAGAGCAGTGAGCGGGATGCTTTGTTCACTTTGCATTATGCCTTGCAAGACCGCATAGAAGCGTTGAGAAAGACCTGTGGGGTTCTACAGCAGGTCGTCGACCCACAACCGATCAGTACAACATTGACGCTTCTTGAGTAACGGGTTGGGCATGGGGCGCTGAGCCCCCTGCCCTGTTCGGCTGCGTTGGCGCCTCTTCTCATCATTTTACTCGATGTTTGAGGTGTGCCTTTTCACTGTGCCGGTGCAAAGTGGCGTTTCGCCGTGGGCGGAGCCTCACCACCCTTTGTCTGCCGCCTTCTCGCTTGCTGTTTGCCCGCGACCGGCATTCGCAAGCGCATGCACCCTGCTGGTCTGCGGTGAGTAACGCGCTCCGCAGGCCAGAGCTTTGTGCTGGTGTTATGGCGTAAAAATGCAGAACAGTGTGAAGACGACCGCGATGATAGAGGCCAACGCGATGTAATAGGGCCGTGCGCAGGCGCTGGCGTAGTTGGTGTAATAGTCTTCCAACTGCCGCGGCGTTGGGTTTGGTGGGTGTCGGTCAGGTTCGCGAAGTGGGAAAATCAACATTCTGGCTTCTTTTCATTGAGGAGAACTAAGCCTATCTTTCCCTGTGTTCTTTCTGCCGGATAGCGGCCAAATTTCAAAAGCAGTTTTCAAAAATGAAGGTTCGATTGCTGGATAATCTCAATGCATTCCTCGTGCTTGCGGCTTGCGGCACGTTGAGTGAAGCCGCACAGAGGCTAGCGTGCAGTCCGGCCACACTCAGCCGCCGGATGCAGCAGCTGGAAGAGGATGTGGGGCTGAAGCTGTTTGACCGGGTGCAGGCCGGGTATGCGCTGACTGAGGACGGGCGGGATGTGCTGGAGCAGCTGGAGCCGTTTCAGTGTGCCTATGCCGGGTTTGAGCAATGGCTGAGCGCGAAGTCTCGCAAGCCGCAGGTTCGGGTTTCTGCCGGGAGCTGGACCATGAAGTTTCTCAGCCTGCATATTGCCGCGTTGTGCAAGCCGGAGGATGAGTTTGAGGTGGTGTTCATTACCAGCGAGGACCGGCTGAACATCAAAAAACGCGAGATCGACATTGGGCTGCGCAGCTCAGCCCCTGCGGAGATCGGGCTGGCGAGCAAACGTCTACCGCCCGTGGAGTTCGCGCCTTATGTGGCGGTTGGGGCTGATGCGGCGGCGGAGCAGCGGTGGGTTGGCATCGCGCCGGAGTTCGCGACCACCAACTCCTCGCGCTGGCTGCTGGAGCACCATGGCAGTGAGATGGTGATGCAAGTGAGCTCTCAACACACCTTGCTGGATATGCTATGCGCAGGGGCTGGCGCCTCTATTCTGCCGAGCTTTCTGGGGGATACGTCGCCTCAGTTACGGCAGTGCGGGCCGGTGATAGAGGAGCTGACCAAGTTCCAATGGGTGACCATGCATGATGACCGGAGGCACTTGCCCGAGGTGCGGATGATGACCGACCGGATCGTGCAAGTGATCGAACAGCATCGCAGGCGGGGCGCTGGCGCGGTGTGAGCTTCGCGAAAATTGGTGGTGTTTGTGCAATGTGGTGGTAAGGCGCGGTGGCTAGGATGATGACGTGTGTAACATGATCGGAGAAGCAGACCATGCCTACCTTGATGAAGTTTACCGGGACAAAAGAGATTTTCACCAGCGAAAAGAAGATAAAAACTGCACTGGAGAAAAAGAAAGTCGACGAGAAAGTGATCGACGACTTCACCAAGGCCATCACAAAAAAGAAACGCGCTATCAATAGTGCTTTCACAGAGAATCTGCTGAAGGATGAGAAGCTGAGTGCGGTGGAAGATAAATTCGGCTTTTCCAGCAAGGAATACAAACTCGCTTCCGGCAAGATCGGGAAAGCTATTCCGGTAGAGCTGATCCTAAGCAGCGGAAAGCCGTTTCTCATGGTTGGGAAGACGGTCTGCGTTCCGTGAGACAATGCTTGCGCATGCCCGGAAGACAAGCATAAACAACATATCGCTTTGACGCGCTGGCGAGTTTGAATTTTCAGGGGAAATAATGGCGGAGAGACAGGGATTCGAACCCTGGAGACGGTTCCCCGCCTACACACTTTCCAGGCGTGCGCCTTCGACCACTCGGCCACCTCTCCGCATTCCGCTCACCGAGTGTTCCCGGCGGCGTGAGAGGGGGTATATGCAAAACTATTGGGGGGCGCAAGAGGTCTTTTCGATTTTTTTGCCATGTATCCCCACTCTGTGGAACCAGAATGAAAACAAAGGCATTTTTCTGCCTGTCTGCACGTATTCAATCACAATCCATTACGCAGTTTTGACTGGAATTTAAGAGCGTCTGGCATGCTTGTTCTGATAGGTTGCACCTTAGATTGCATGAGGTACTGTGGATACACGCAGGCTCATTGCGAGTTTAAAAGATAGCTGACAGAAAAAGGAAGCAGACACGTGGTTGGATTTTTACTGCGTTTTATAGGTGTGTGGTTTGTCGCCATAGCGCTGGTCTCATTTGTCGTGGATGCCACTAAGAGCATTGCGACCTCCAGCTGGACCTCTTCACCACTGGGACTGATCTGGTTTGATCTGTCACCAGAAACGCTCAATGCATCCCAGGCGGCCATCCAGCGGTACGTGAGCCCTCTTCTCTGGGATCCGATTATTCAAAGCCTGTTGCTGATGCCGCCGTGGGTTATATTCGGACCTCTCGGCTTAATTATGCTATGGTATGGCGACAAGCGGCGTCGCATCAGCACAACCCTGCTGTGATGCAGAGTTCTTACAGGTAAGTGAATATGTCGTTTCTCAGAATGCTCTCAAACAAGTTTAAAATGCCGGATACAGGCACAACGCTGCCAGGCCGGGATACACCAATCATGGCTCCCGGAAAGCACTTCGTGAATGGTCATGATCTGAATGGGCCTTATCCTGAAGGGATGAAAGAGCTCTATGTGGGCATGGGATGTTACTGGGGTGCGGAGCGCGCCTTCTGGGAACTGCCGGGTGTGTATGTAACAGCTGTTGGCTTTGCCGGTGGCGCTACAAAGAATCCGACCTACCACGAAACGTGTACTGGTCAGACCGGTCACACCGAAATTGTAAAAGTGGTCTACAATCCAGAAGAAATTTCTCTGGAACAACTTTTGAAGGTATTTTGGGAGCGTCACGACCCAACGCAAGGAATGCGGCAAGGCAACGATGTGGGTACACAGTATAGATCTGCGCTTTATTTGACGAGCGAGGCAGATATTGAGACGGCTAAAGAAACAGCCAAGTCTTATCAGAATGCCCTTAAGGAAATCGGCAAAAACGCAGGGATTACCACGGAAATCGGTCCTCTCGACGTATTCTATTACGCTGAAGAATATCACCAACAATATTTGGCAAAGAATCCAGATGGATACTGTGGCCTTTCGGGCACAGGTGCGACCTGTCCATTGCCGGTTTCGCCCCAATCCCCTAAGCAATAGGTGATCAAAAATAATTTATGGATAATTGCAACCTGCTAATATTCAGGGACCAAACTGGCGGTTTTTATTGATTTTGCAGGTTGCATGGTTTCGAAATACTTATTATTTTCAATTTTATTAAACTTGCATTTGTTAAATTGCAGTTTTAGGATTAATTCTAATGACGCTAAGTCAGAATCGTCAGGATAGTATTTTAGAGATTTAATTTATGATGAGAACCAATCATATTGCAGACCAACTTTCCGCAGTAAGTACAGCACTTGAAGATGCGAGTGTTGATGCTTACGGAGATCTTTCAACAAGTGCCGTCGCGGCTCTTCTTATTATGCGACGCTCTCCGGCCATCTCCATCGGTACAGTTGCGAAAGAAGTTCGTTTAAGCCATTCCGCAACCGTGCGCCTGATTGACCGTCTTGAGAAAGACTGGTTGGTCCGACGTCTGCGCCGCAGAGGCCGGGAAGTTATGGTCGAACTGACCGTTCGCGGTAAGCGTAAAGCCGTTGAAGTGGCTGAAGCACGCCGTAAAGCAGCTCATGCGCTGCTCGGTGACATCGATGAGAGCCAATTGGACAACCTCTCCTCTCTCCTTAAGTTCATCCTGAATGACGTGGAAAGCTCTGCTTGCACACGCTTCTGCTATGATGATCCGATGGAAGATGAACAGGTTGAAGAGAACGAACCGGCCTAAGGCTTAATTTTTCTGGTTTAGTTTTTTTATTGATTTGAGTTTATTTTCCAAGCAAGAACACCGGAGTGAACGCTTCGGTGTTCTTTGCTTTTTACACTTCCCTCGCGTCCCATTAAGCTTCTCTTAAGCATAAATCTTATACAAATTACAACTAAGATTTGAATGGAGTAATTTACGCAATTCAATCTTGAGGGCGATCTCTTTTTGAGGCGATTACTGTGCGATTTCGCTCTTTCGTGCGTGTTACTTCTTTCATTCAACCAAGCGGTTTACTGCTGCAATTGTGCTGGCTAGCTGCTTGAGGTTGTGCGCATTCCTCTTTGTTATCAGAGAGTTATAATTCCAGAATGCGTTTAATAATTGGGTGGATGTATTTGGGTGTGTCATGCACCAATACTATTAAGGGAAGACCTGAAATGAGTGCTGCAGTCGGATTTGAAGAAGAGGTAGGCCAATCTGACATGGGTTCAACCAGTTGGCCAATTACCTTGGGTTGGGTTCTTGCCCTCCTGAGCTTTGGGATGAGCTGGGCTGGTGACACCGGTACAATGAGCATTCTTTCAGGATCAGCTTTCCTTCTTGCCGCCATTCCAACCGCATTGTGGTTGAAAGACAAGGAATCCGGAGCAGCCGCGCTGGCTTCAGGCATTTGCCTTGCCATTTTGGCCGCAGTTGCAAGCTCTGCTGCAGCTCTTGGTGGATATGCAGAAGGCTGGCAGATGGACTTCAACATTCTGTTCTTTGCCCCATTGGTTGTTTTAGGTTCCTCTCGCAATGGCGGTGCGCTTGGCAGTTTCCTTGCAATTTCCGCAGTTTATCTTCTTGGCAGTCTGTTCGTTTTGCCTGACTTCCTCGTGAGTGATCAGAGCACGATGTCTGGCAATCTCATCATTCTGGTTCTTCTCGCCGGTGTTACGATGGCTTTCCTGAGCGGTCAGGGCGATGCTGAAGCTTCCAACTCAACAGACAGCACTGTTTCTTCTCAAGAAGCAGCAGTTGCAGCTGAAGTTGCAGAAAATGAGCAGAAGATTGCAGAACAATCAGAACGCATCGTATTCTTTGAAAAGCACATTTCCGGTCTCCGCGACGTGGTGGACGGCCAACTTAAGAGTCTTTCGCAAAACACGCACAGCATTGTTTCTGCTTCCAAAGGTTTGGAGAACGCCACTCATAAATGCTCTGGTCATACGACCGAGGTTGTTTCCTCCTCTGATTCAGCATCCGGCAACGTTCAGACAGTTTCGGCTGCCTCTGAAGAGCTTTCCTCTTCCATCTCCGAGATCGCACGACAGATTGCACAAGCCAACGAAATGGTTGAAGCTGCAACTCGCGGTGCGCAGGAGACCAATGACACTATTGGCAGCCTCGCAGAAGCTGCAAGCCGCATTGGTGAAGTTGTAACGCTCATTCAGGCGATTGCGGAGCAGACCAATTTGCTGGCCCTTAACGCCACCATTGAAGCCGCACGCGCAGGTGAAGCAGGTAAAGGCTTTGCGGTTGTAGCAGCGGAAGTAAAAGAGCTGGCCAACCAGACCTCCAAAGCGACTGAAGAGATTGCTTCTCAGGTCTCTGCAATTCAGGGCAGAACCCGCGAAGCAGTGGAAGCAATCGGTTCTATCTCTTTGACCATGGACGACGTGAACGCCCATACAGGTGCGATTGCTGAGGCAATTACCCAGCAGGGTGATGCGACCAATGAGATTTCAGCTAATATCGCAGCTGCAGCTGACGGCACCATGGCTGTTTCCCAAAGCATTGCCAGCCTGAGTGAAGCCATGAACGAGGCGACAGGCTCCGTGTTCGAAGTGACCGAGAAAGCCAGTAAGGTTGATGGTGATCTCAATGAAGTTCACGACACGCTGGAGCGTTTCTTCCACGACGTTGCTTAATCTGCACTATAAATTCTGATGAGGCGGGTCACCTTGGCGGCCCGTTTTGTGTTTGAGCAAGGTTTCTGCTTTTCTGAAATTACGGCCTTGAGGGGCGTTTTTCAGAGTTTCATGCCGTGATTGATCACAATTTACGCAAAATTACTCAACAAACGGACTTGGAGACAATTTTATGATTGCCTTGGTCTGACGGGCTGGTATTGAGCATTCTTAATAAGGGTAACCCAAATAAGAATGGACAGGTATGGCGCAGTTTGCGTTTGGAACAGTACTTTTTGTCGACAGGCTTAGTCATGAGCCTGCGCGTCTCTTCCAAGCCCCAAAGCGCGTGCTGACCTGCCAAACTCTTTCTGAGGTCCCTCAGTTTCTTCAACAACTGGAACAAGAGCGCAAAGCGGGCTACCATCTGGCTGGCTTCTTCTCCTATGAATTTGGCTTTGCGTTTGAAGAGAAGCTAAAGCAGCGCTTCAAGGGCACGGGCAATGTGCCTCTTGCCTGGTTTGGGGTTTACGATGCGCCTCAGCTTTTGACCCGAGATGAAGAAGCGCAATGGCTGGTTGAGGCTGCTGGCAATGAAGCCGCCCCTTCTATTCACATCAACCAGTTTGACATGAGCAAAGGCGACTATGAGAGTGCCTTTGCGAAAACACAGCAGCATCTGGCGCAAGGTGACATCTACCAGATCAACCTGACCATGCGGGCAGACCTTGAGCAGACTGGAAGCGCGGCAGCTTTGTTTGACAATCTGCTGTTCCAGCAACCGGTTGGGTATGCGGCACTGCTGCATCTGGGCGATCAGAAAGTTCTGTCAATTTCTCCAGAACTGTTTTTGGAGCGCAAAGGCAAGCAACTGACGACACGTCCGATGAAGGGCACGGCTCAACGTGGGCGCACGAGCGAAGAAGATGCGCGTGTTCAGGACTGGCTGCAAAGTGATGTGAAGTCGCGTGCTGAGAACACTATGATCCTTGATCTGATGCGCAATGACCTCTCCCGTATCACCAAAGCAGGCAGCGTTTGTGTTCCCTCCCACTGTGAGGTTGAGCAGTACCGCAGCCTGTTTCAGATGACCTCTACCACCACTGGTGAGCTGGTGGATGGAGCTGAACTACCTGAAATTATCGAGGAACTGTTTCCGTGCGGGTCCATCACCGGAGCGCCAAAGCTTTGGGCCATGGAGATCATTGATGAGCTGGAGAAGAGCCCGCGCGGGATCTACACCGGCTCCATTGGCATGATCGAACCCAATGGCGACTTCACGTTCAATGTGGCGATCCGTACTCTGGTGATTGACGAGGATGGCGCAGCAGAAATGGGGACTGGCTCAGGTGTTGTATTCGATTCCGGTGCGTCACCAGAATATGATGAGTGCCTGCTGAAACTGAACTTCCTGAAGGCCTCTGAAGAGCGCTTCACCCTGTTTGAAACCATGGGCTGGACGCCTGACGAAGGCTACACGTTGCTGGAACGTCATCTGCAACGGATGGCCGACAGTGCCTCTTACTTCGGCTTCAACTGGAATCTGGATCAGGCATTGATTGTGCTTTCAGACCATGCAGCAGTGTTTGATCGCGATATGCGGGTGCGGCTTGATCTCTATGAAGATGGGCAGTTCATGTTGACTGCGCAGGAAATGCCAGCAGCAAGCGGTGATGACTGGCGGATCTGCCTTGCAGACGAGCGCGTCCATTCACAGGATCGGTTCCTGTTCCACAAAACCAGCCAGCGTCGTTTCTATGATCAGACCCGCACAGATTATGCTGCTCGGTATGGATGCTCTGAGGTCATTTTCCTCAATGAAGCTGGGTATCTGACCGAAGGCAGCTTCACCAATCTGTTTATCCGCAAGGACGGCAAGTTGCTCACCCCTGCTCTTACGCATGGGTTATTGCCGGGTGTTTTCCGCGCTGGTTTGCTGGAGCATGGATATGCAGAGGAAGCGGATCTGACAGTCCATGATTTGCAGTCAGCAGATGCCGTTTATGTTGGTAACTCCCTGCGGGGATTGATAAATGCCAGCCTCATTTCTCTTGATGCTGACGTAAGTTAGGCTTGCTTGGCTCGGGATGGACAATAGCATTCCGCAGCATCTTCAATACCTTCTACACAACTGACCAATGCTATAGCGGAATCTGGCCCTAAACCCCTCCGCTGGCTCAGGCTAGGTTTGACTGCATATCAGAATGTGCAGATCACAGCCGAGCTGTGACATGATGGGGAGGATTTGTGCCATGAAGATGACGACCGAAGAGGCCTTTGTAAAAGTGCTTCAGATGCACGGGATTGATAACGCCTTTGGCATTATTGGTTCTGCCATGATGCCGGTTTCGGATCTCTTTCCCGCTGCAGGTGTCAAGTTCTGGGATTGCGCCCATGAATGTAACGCGGGCATGAGTGCGGACGGGTACTCCCGCGCGACTGGTAAGATGAGCATGGCGATTGCTCAGAACGGGCCGGGTATTACCAACTTCGTAACGCCGATCAAAACAGCTTACTGGAACCATACACCTCTGCTGCTTGTTACCCCGCAGGCCGCCAACAAGACCATCGGACAAGGTGGCTTTCAGGAGATTGAGCAAATGGCTCTCTTCGAGGATATGGTTTGCTATCAGGAAGAAGTTCGTGATCCTTCCCGCATCGCGGAAGTGCTGAACCGTGTGATTGAGAAAGCCTGGCGTGGGTGTGCTCCGGCGCAGATCAACATACCGCGCGATTTCTGGACGCAGGTGATCGACATCGAACTGCCGCAGATCGTACGCATGGAAAAACCTCGTGGTGGTGTGCAGTCTATCAAGAAGGCTGCTGAGTTACTTTCTGACGCTAAGTTCCCTGTCATTTTGAACGGAGCAGGTGTGGTTCTGAGTGGCGCTATACAGGCGTCCGCTGCTCTGGCAGAAAAGCTTAGCGCGCCAGTCTGTTGTGGCTATCAGCACAATGATGCGTTCCCCGGCAATCACCCGCTTTCCGTTGGCCCGCTTGGCTATAACGGCTCAAAAGCAGGCATGGAGATGATCTCGAAAGCGGATGTGGTGCTTGCTCTTGGGACGCGCCTCAATCCGTTCTCCACATTGCCTTGCTACGACATGGATTATTGGCCGAAGGACGCCAAGGTCATTCAGGTGGACATCAACTCTGACCGCATTGGCCTGACCAAAAAGGTGAGTGTTGGCATTCAGGGAGATGCTCGCGCTGTGGCGGAGCAGATCCTGGAAGAGCTGGCGGATCATGCAGGCAATGAAGGGCGTGAAGACCGCGAAGCACTGGTGCATCATGCGAAGTCTGCCTGGTTGCAGGAGCTTTCCTCCATGGATCACGAGGATGATGATCCGGGTACAAGCTGGAACGAGCGCGCCCGTACTCGCGAGCCTCAGAAGATGTCTCCACGCATGGCATGGCGCGCTATTCAGGCAGCACTGCCGAAAGAGGCGATCATCTCCTCTGACATTGGCAACAACTGTGCCATCGGCAATGCCTATCCGAGCTTTGATGAAGGGCGGAAGTATCTTGCTCCGGGTCTGTTCGGGCCTTGCGGGTATGGCCTGCCTGCCATTTTGGGCGCAAAGATTGGGCGTCCTGATGTGCCGGTGGTCGGCTTTGCCGGCGACGGTGCCTTTGGTATTTCCATGAACGAGATGACCGCGTGTGGCCGTGATGACTGGCCGCCAATCACCATGGTGATCTTCCGCAATTATCAATGGGGTGCGGAGAAGCGCAACACGACGCTGTGGTACGACGACAACTTTGTTGGCACTGAGCTCAATCTGGAAGTTCAGTACGCCAAGATTGCAGAGGCTTGCGGCCTGAAGGGCATTCAGGTGTTCGGCACTGATGAGCTGACCAAGACCCTGAACGACGCTATTGAAGGCCAAATGGAGCGTAACGAGACCACGTTCATTGAGGTGATCCTCAATCAGGAACTTGGAGAACCTTTCCGCAGAGACGCCATGAAAGCACCTGTTGCTGTCGCTGGCATCAACGCGGAAGATATGCGCGAACAAGAACTCGCGTAAGTCCCCCAGAAGTGCCCATCTCACCTCCTCAGAGAGGGGCCTGAACCTTAAAGCCCGCGCAGCTGACCACTGCTCGGGCTTTTTCTTTTAAGGTGTTTGAGGTTGGTTCGCACTCTGAGTAATGCAGCTGTATCGCACCTATCAGATTAGAAGAACACCCCGCACGCCGTGCGAGGTGTTGTCTTGAGTTATGCGCTTTCCAGTTCCTTCACACCGCGCATACGCAGGCTCTTGGGGTCGTACATTGGCTTGAAGGATGCTTCGGCATTGCACAGGGTGCCTTCGACGTCGATCTGGTAGCTGGAGGCGAGCATGTCTTTGATTGTTTCGCCTTTGCATGGCACGTAGCCAAGGCCGACAGCGCTGCCCAGAGTGTGGCCGTAGTTGCCGGAGGTGAGGTAGCCGACGATCTCACCATCGCGCAGGACAGGTTCGTTGTGATGCAGAAGTGGTTCTGAATCTTTCAACTTGAACTGCAGCATGCGGGATGAGAGGCCTTCTTCCTTCTTACGTAAGACCGCGTCTCTGCCGATGAAGGATGGTTTCTTGGTGCTGACAGCAAAGCCGAGACCTGCTTCCACAACATGATCTTCCTCGGTGATATCGTGACCGAAATGTCGGAAGCCTTTCTCAATACGCAGGGAATCCATTGCGTGGAGACCGCAGAGTTTCAGGTCGATATCGACGCCTGCTTCCACGAGTGTCTCATAGGCATGGGCGGCCATGTCGGTTGAGACATAGAGCTCCCAGCCCAGTTCAGCCACATAGGACACACGATGGGCTCGGGCCAATCCCATGCCGAGTTCGATCTCCTGCATGGTTCCGAATGGATGGTTCTCGTTGGACCAATCGTGATTGGATACTTTGGAGAGCAGCTCTCTTGAGTTTGGCCCCATCACCACCAATGTGGCTTCACCTGCTGTAATGTCAGTGATGACCACATTGGCGCCAGCCTTGTGCTTATTAAGCCAGCTGAGTTCCCGGATAACAGTGGCTGCTGGAGTTACGAGTAGATAAGCAGTCTCTGAGAGGCGCGTGACGGTGAGATCGGCTTCAATACCACCACGTTCATTGAGGAACTGCGTGTAGACAATTTTGCCGACAGGCACAGACATGTCTCCGCCGCACATATGATTGAGCAGGCTTTCCGCATCCGGGCCTTCAACGCGGATTTTGCCGAAGGAGGACATGTCATAGAGGCCGACATTGTTGCGGATGGCAAGGTGTTCTCGTTTGGAGTTCTCAAACCAGTTCTGGCGTTTCCAGGAGTAGTCGTAGTTTGGGGCCTGCCCCTGCTCTGCGAACCAGTTTGCGCGTTCCCAACCAGCAACTTCACCAAAAGCTGCGCCTGCTTGCTTGAGATGCTCATGAAGCGGAGAACGACGGACACCGCGTGCCGTGGCTTTCTGGCGGAAGGGGAAGTGATCGGCATAGAGCAGGCCGAGCGTTTCTTTCGAACGCTGATAGAGGAACGTTTTGTTGCCCATGAACGGCTGCATGCGCCTGATATCAACATCGGAAATATCAAAGGGTGGATGGCCATGCTCCATCCAATGGGCGAGCGCCATACCTGCACCACCAGCGGATTGAATACCGATGGAGTTGAAGCCAGCACAAACAAAGAAGTTCTTGAGTTCCGGCGCTTCACCCAGATGATAGGCATCATCCGGTGTGAAGCTTTCAGGGCCATTGAAGAAGGTATGAATGCCTGTTACGGCCAGCTCGGGGAAACGGTTGACCGCTTGTTCCAGGATGGGTTCGAAGTGCTCGATATCTTCTGGCAACTGGTCAAAACAGAAATCATCCGAGATGCCCTGCATTCCCCATGGTTTGGCGGTTGGCTCAAACGCGCCCAGTAGGATTTTGCCAGCATCTTCCTTGTAGTAGGCACATTCATCCGGTACGCGCAGCGTGGGGAGTTGTGGGAGGCCAGCGATGTTATCTGTGACCATGTAGAAGTGCTCACAGGCGTGTAACGGCACGTTGACACCAGCCATTTTGCCCAGTTGATGCGCCCACATGCCTGCACAGTTGACCACATAGTCAGCTGCGATGTGACCTTGCTCATCACTTCCATCTCGCTGCCAAGAGACACCTGAGACCGCTCCATTTTTCTTAGCGATGCCTGTGACTTTGACACCTTCAAACACCTGTGCTCCGCGTTGGCGGGCACCTTTGGCAAGAGCAAGCGCAATGTTGCCCGGGTCACCCTGCCCATCCTTTGGCAGGTAGACGGCCGCTGTTACATCCTGCGCATTTACATAGGGGTAGCGGTCCAACAGTTCTGAGGTGGAGATCTCTTCCACTTCCACCCCAAACGCCCGCGCCATTGCAGCTGATCGCAGGATCTCGCTGCGGCGTTCTTCGGTTAAGGCAACTGTGATTGATCCGTTGCGGCGGAAACCAGTCGCGATTTCAGTTTCGGCTTCCAGCTCGCCATAAAGCTCCTGCGAGTATTTGGCGAGGCGCGTCATGTTTTTGGATGCGCGTAATTGGGCGATCAGCCCTGCGGCATGCCAGGTGGTGCCGCACGTGAGTTGCTTACGCTCCAGCAGCACGATGTCCTGCCAGCCAAGCTTTGCCAGATGATACGCAACAGAACACCCGGCAATACCGCCACCAATGATCACGACACGCGCATTTTGCGGAATAGACTTCGTCATTGATCGCCTCCCCTCAACCAATTTGAAAAACAAAAGAAGAGCACAAATGTGCTCTTCTCAAAACAATACTTTCTTCGATCTATTCAGCTATGAGCGTTTTCCTCATTGCATCCACGATCTCATCGACATGACTTCGCTCTGCAATAAACGCTGGCGCCAGGATGGCTGTGTCCCCCGTCCATTTGGCGTGACAGCCGTTCCAGAACAATCGCTTTTGCATCTCGTTGCCGCGGATGCCCGGCTTACCGGCGAGCGGGTGAACCTCTACGCCGCCCATAAGCCCGTAGCCTCGGATATCCTTCACAATCGGGATATCCTGCAGGGACCAGATCGCATCAAGGAAGTAATCGCTCAGTTCGGCTGCCCGATCAAACAGGCCTTCTTCCTCGTAAATTTTAAGCGTCGCCAAACCTGCTGCACAGGCTGCTGGGTGTGCCGAATATGTGTAGCCATGGAAGAACTCGATCGCATTTTCTGGCGCTGCTTCGGTGATCGTTTCATAAACCTGATCCGACGCTGCAACGGCACCCATCGGGATTGCTCCGTTAGTGAGTGCTTTTGCCAATGTGATGATGTCTGGCATCACGTTGAACGCATCCACTGCAAACGGTTTGCCAAGACGACCGAAGCCAGTGATTACTTCATCAAACACCAGCAGAATGCCGTGCTCATCACAGATCTGGCGCACACGCTC
Source organism: Pseudovibrio sp. Ad26 (assembly GCF_001623285.1). Lineage (NCBI taxonomy): Bacteria > Pseudomonadati > Pseudomonadota > Alphaproteobacteria > Hyphomicrobiales > Stappiaceae > Pseudovibrio > Pseudovibrio sp. Ad26. The sequence goes on along the minus strand of NZ_LMCE01000016.1, from coordinate 41,194 downwards.
CAGATAACCTTTTGGCGGGACGAGCGTGCCAGTGGAGCCTGCAACTGGCTCAATGAACACAGCTGCGATTGTGGAGCCGCCGTAGGTCTCACAGAAGCGCTGCAGATCATTTGCCAGTTCCACACCGGTTTCCGGCTGGCCTCTTGTGAAAGCGTTTTCCTCGTTCCATGTATGGCGCATCATGACGATGTTTGGCATGACAACCGGGAAAGTTTCGCGGTTTTTGACCATACCAGCCAAAGAAACACCGCCCATATTCACGCCATGATACGCCCGCTCGCGAGAGACAAAGCGAGTGCGCTGTGCATCACCGTTTGCACGATGATAGGCCATGACCATTTTCAGCGCGGTATCGATGGCCTCCGATCCTGAATTCACAAAAAACACGTGATTGAAAGGCTCTGGCATAATTTTGGTGAGTTTTGCCGCAAACTCAAAGGATGTCGGCTGGCCCAGCTGGAAGGGCGCTGTGTATCCGTTCTGCATCATCTGCGCATGAACGGCATCCGCAATCGACTTGCGCGCATGGCCTGCAGGTACATTAAACAGCCCGGAAGAGCCATCGACCAATCTGTCACCGTTCTGATTCCAAAGGTACATTCCCTCTGAACGGGTGATGAGACGCGGTGCGCTCTTAAATTCTTTGTTTGCGGAAAACGGCATCCAGTGTTGCTCAAGAGAATTGGTTTTCGCTTGTTCAATCGGCTCTGCAAGGACACTCATCTCGATCTTTCTCCTAGAACACTGAGTTATTCGCCAACAGTTCCCCAGAGGTACTGTGAGAAATATCTTGTCGCCGAAATAATAGGTCAGATAGGTCCAGTTGTTCTTGACCATAGAGCCAGATGAACTCATGCTGATACTTCACTCGTGATTTGGAGGGAGGGGCCAGCCATGAGATACAGCTTGTTTTCCGTTGACCGGGATGACAGTACGACGCTGCAAAGCCAGATCAGGGAGATGCTCGTCTCTGCTATCCTTTCCGGCCAACTTGCTGAAAACACACCGGTTCCTTCAACGCGTGCGTTGGCGAAGCGGTTGAGTGTTTCGCGTAACACGGTCATGCTGGCCTATCAGGCACTGGCCGCAGATGGGTATCTGATTACCCGTGAACGATCCGGCTTTTATGTGTCGCCAGAGGTAATTGAGAATCTGGGACAGCTGCCTGATCGGGTCCAACCCAAGGAACAAGTTCCCGGTGATCGTGTGGATTGGGCTTCCAAGTTACGGCTTACACCATCCACTCAGTTCAATATTTTGAAGACCGAGAACTGGCACAGCTATCCCTACCCGTTCATCTACGGTCAGGTGGACCCAACGCTGTTTCCCATCAGTGCATGGCGGGATTGTGTGCGTCAGACAATGAGCATCAAATGGCTGGATGCCTGGACGGATGACCGCTTTACGGCTGATGATCCGATGCTGATTGAGCAGATCCAGCGGCGCATCTTGATCCGGCGCGGTGTAATTGCCGAATCTGACGAGATTCTGGTGACGATGGGCGCGCAGAATGCTCTGTTTCTGATCGCGCATTTGTTTGTGAAACCGGATACACCTGTTGCAGTGGAAGACCCCGGATATCCTGATGTGCGAAACATCATGCGACTCAGGAGCTCCGACATTAGGGCCATTCCTGTGGATGAGGAAGGCATACGGGCCGACATGCTTGGGGATGCAAAGCTGGTGTATGTGACGCCGAGCCATCAGTTCCCCACCAACACCACGATGACGATGAAACGACGTCGCGAGGTGCTGGAATGGGCGGCCCAGTCCGACGCTCTGATTATTGAAGATGATTACGAGTACGAGACCAACTATCGCGGGCAACCGACCGCTGCTTTGCGGTCTGTCGATGCATCTGGGCGGGTGCTTTATGTGGGAAGTCTTTCCAAGTCCATCATGCCGGGGTTGAGGATTGGGTTTATTGTGGCACCGAAGCCGGTGATCAAGGAAATCCGCGCCATGCGGCGGCTGATGCTCCGCCATCCACCAGGCAACAACCAGCGCAGTGTTGCGTTGTTTCTGGCACAGGGCTCACAAGATGCGTTGATCAGCAAGTTGCACCATGCCTATTCAAGTCGCTGGAATGCGCTGAGCGAAGCTATGGAAACGCACTTTCCCGGCTGGGCGCAGGTTTCTGCGTTTGGTGGATCGTCCTTCTGGGTGAGCGGGCCACCTGAACTGGATGCAACGGTTCTTGCCCAAGAGGCGCTGAAGCAGGGTGTGCTGATTGAGCCGGGGAACGTGTTCTTTGCAGATGCGAACCAAGGTAAAAACTATTTCCGCCTTGGCTTTTCTTCAATCCACGCCGATAAAATTCCAAAGGGCATAGAATTACTATCGGAGACCGCAGATAAATTGCTGCGTCGCAGCACAAAAAGTAGCGATTGCTCATATACATCAGCATGAACATAGGATTCTTCGTTTATTTATACAGAGGAATCACTGTTATTGAGAAGCTCCAACCTAATCTTCCGCAGAGATATAGAGAATAATATTGGCAGATTGGGCACTTATAAATGAATACGGGTCGAGAAATACTGTCTGGTTCCATCGGGTTTCACCAACTGGCACTACCGGGACCTGCGGTTTCATAGTGTCCTCAATTGCTGAAAGCTTAGGTTTAAGGAAGTCCCAAGAATAGGGAACGCGTAAAAATAACGAGGGAATAAGAACTTAGCACCGCAGAGGGGGAATAGAGATGGCATTGAAGAAGCTTGCAGGAAAACTGGCTCTTGCAGCAGGCATGGTCGCGAGTCTTGGTATGAGCTCTGCTCACGCGCTTGAGAAAATCACCGTAGCCTATTTTCTGGAATGGCCCACCGCGAACCAAGCAGCCCAGATTGACAAGACCTACGACGAAGCGCTGGGTCTGGAAGTTGAGTGGCGGGCGTTTGGCAACGGAAACGAAATGGTTCAGGCCATGGTTTCCGGTGATGTGCAAATTGCGTACAGCAATGGGTTCGTGCCTTTCGTTGTTGGTGTTTCCTCCGGTGCTCCAATCAAACTTGTCGGCGTCGCCGTGACATATGCTGAGAACGACCTTTGCATTGTGCGCAATGACACCGGTATTACCAAGGCAAATGCCAAGGAATTGGAAGGCAAGAAGGTTGCCACTCCGATTGGCAACGTCACCCATTACAAGCTGATCCGCACGCTGGACCATCTGGGCGTTGACCTCGCAAAGGTGAACCTTGTGCAAATGAACCCGGCTGATGCAGCAGTTGCTGTTTTGCGTGGTGATGTGGCAATGGGCTGTGCCTTTGGTGGCGCACTCGACCGGATGAAAACGGTTGGCACTCCGCTGATGACTGGTGCAGAGCAGGAGGCCGTTGGCATCAATACCTTTGATGTGGTGAACGTGACCAGCGACTTTGCTGCTGAACATCCTGATCTGGTGAAGAAGTTCATGGAGGTCACCAATCAAGCCAACACAGCTTACAACACAGACCCTAACGCCATGTACGACAAGATTGCGCGTGCTGCGGGTATGGACATTGAGCCCGCGAAGAAGATGATCGCGAACTTTGGTTTCCCAACCAATGAAGAGCAGTTGAGTGAGAACTGGCTCGGCGGCGGCATTCAGGCTGCAGCAAAAGGCGTGGCAGATGTCATGGTTTCTGCAGGTGGACTTGATGAAGCGCTGGATGATTACTCCCAGTTCGTCGACGCAAGCTACCTTAAATAAAAGACTTTTGAAAATGGCGGGCAATGTCCCGCCATTCTTCCAATAAAAAGACCGGGCGAACCAGGCATTTTCCAAAGAACCGGGAGAAGCGCTTTGAGTGGAATAGTTGCCGACAATATCTCTATGGTGTTCACCCTTCCCAACGGTGATCAAGTCCATGCTCTCAACAACGTCAATTTGAATGTGAAGGACGGTGAAATCATCTCCGTTCTTGGTCCATCGGGATGCGGTAAAACAACTCTTCTCAACATCATCGCAGGCTTTCTTCGCCCCACCTCCGGTAAGATCATTCGTGAGAATGAGGAGGTGACTGGCCCTGGTTCTGACCGCGGAATGGTGTTTCAGCAGGGCGCCTTGTTTGAATGGATGACAGTTGAGAAGAACATCGCATTCGGGCCCAAAATGGCAGGGCGGCCTGCAGCGGAGACCAAACGCAAAGTGGATGAGCTTTTGCAGATTGTCGGACTGCAGGATTTTGGCAAAAAGCCTGTCTATCAGCTCTCCGGCGGCATGCAGCAACGCGTCGCATTGGCCCGCTGTCTTGCTAATGATCCGGAAGTGATCCTGATGGATGAGCCTCTTGGAGCGCTGGATGCTTTGACCCGCGAGAAGATGCAGAGCCTTGTGCTGAAGCTTTGGAAAGAGACGCGTAAGACCATCATTCTCATCACACACTCTGTTGAAGAAGCCTTATTCCTTGGGGAGAGGCTTATCGTGATGGCCCCGCGTCCGGGCCGTATTCTACGTGAGTACGAGCTGCCGTTTGCCGACCGCGGATTGGTAGAGAGCCCACGTCAGATTAAAGCTTCCCATGAGTTTGTAGAGACACGTGAGGAAGTCCTGTCCCTTATTTGGGGCATGGAAGAAGAGATTATGGGTAACGACCAAGAACTTGAACCAGCATAGGAGGCCAACATGAGCAAACACCATACACCGCCTTCAGGAGTCTCCGTCTGGCTCGGGCTTAAAGACAATGTTTTCACACAGCAGAAGACCGTTCGCTTTGGTGATGCCAGCGCAGTCAATTCGGGTCGGTTTTATTCGATCCTGACTGTTGTCATTCTGCTGTCTGCCTGGGGTATTGCCAGCGCACTCGGTATGCTGGAAAGCTTCTATTGGCCGTCAGTCAACGCAACTCTCACCCGGATGGGCAAGTTGCTTTCTGAAGGTTTCCGTAATGTCGCCTTCTGGGATCACATTGGTATTTCGGTGTTCCGCGTCCTTGGAGGCGTGCTGTTAGGGGCACTTGTTGGCATTCCTCTTGGACTGGCCATGGGCCTTTCCTCAATTGCGCGTGGTTTATTCGATCCGATCGTGGAGTTCATGCGTCCGATCCCACCGCTTGCTCTGATTCCACTGATCATTCTGTGGTTTGGTATTGATGAGACTGCGAAGATCTTCCTGCTGTTTCTGGCGTCTTTGTTTATCATGACTATTGCAGCGCGATCTGGCGTAAACAGCGTCAAGATCACCAAGGTGCATGCTGCTTATTCACTTGGAGCATCTCGTACACAGATCCTATTTCATGTGATTTTGCCAAACGCACTGCCGGAGATTTTCACCGGTCTCAGAACCGCCATGGGCGTTTGCTGGGGCACTGTTGTTGCCGCAGAACTGGTTGCAGCGGACAAGGGCGTTGGTTCCATGATTATGATTGCAAAGAACTTTTTACAAACGGATACGGTGGTGATAGGGATCATGGTCATCGGGCTCATCGGGTACACCATTGAGCTTGGTATGCGGTATTTGGAACGCTTGCTCATTCCATGGCAAGGCAAAGGCTGATTGCAGCCAAAGGCCACTCAAAACCAGAAGGGAAGAGCTGAAGGGCTCTTCCCTTTTTTGCATATCCACTTTGTCCTGAAACCTTGACTATGAACAATTAGCGGTTGATTTTGTCCGTGGAAGCTCCCATTTTTTGAGAGTGGGGTTGAGAGCTATGTCAGTCTTTTTTTGCACTAACTCATCCCACAGCAACTTAAAAATATATCGCCTTTTGAAGAGCTGCTATTCCACGTGAGTTCCTTCTGCGGGCGAAACACCCAAAAGGCATTCAGCGCTTTAATTTTGTTGGCAGCAGACCTTTTGCGGCACCTGATCGTTTGAGGGAATTGTAATGAAGACCGTCGTAATTGCAGGCGCAACCGGCTATCTGGGCTCTTATCTCACCTCCTATTATCAGCGGGAGGGCTGGTGCGTCCGTGCTCTTGTTCGCAATGAACAGGTTGCCCGCACGAAGGGCCTTGAAGCCAGTGAGTTTTTTGAGGGTGAAGTCACTCAACCGAACAGCTTGATCGGGCTGATGGATGATGTTGACCTTGTTGTCTCTGCGCTTGGTATTACCCGCCAGAAAGACGGCTTAAGCTACAACGACGTGGATTTTCGGGCCAACAAGAATCTGCTTGATCTCGCAATAGAAAACAGTGTCCCTCACTTTGCGTATGTCCATGTGCTGAACGCGAGCAAACTGTTGAATGTGAAACTGGTACGCGCCAAGCAGCACTTTGTTGAGGTGCTTCAGTCGGCGCCAATCAAAAGCACAGTTATTTCTCCAAGCGGCTACTTCTCCGATATTGAGGAGTTCCGGGGCATGGCGAAATCTGGCCGGGTTTACATGTTTGGTTCTGGAGACTTCCGTATCAACCCGATCCACGGGGCAGACCTCGCCGCAGCTTGCTTTGAGATTATCGAAGAAGGGCAAGCCTACGCCGAGGTTGGTGGTCCGGTGAAGTATACCCACAACGAGTTGGCTGAAATCGCCTTTAAGAGCTTGAGCAAAAAAACCAGGATCACGCATTTCCCCAATTGGATCAGCATTGCACTACAGCGGGTGCTGGAGACGTTCACTTCAGTAAAAACTTATGGACCGATCCAGTTTTTCCTGAGTGCCATGCGGATGGACATGATTGGAAAGTGCTACGGCAAAATCCGGCTGGAAGATCACTTCGCCCAACTGGAGCAAAAGGAAAAGCAAAACACTGGCTAGATCTCGCTAGTTGAACGTCGGCTCTGCCGAGTTGCGTGTTGCCATACGGTAACGGCTGCCTGGGTGCACAAGGCGTACATAAGTTATGCCCTGCCCTGAAATCCATGTGCGACGCTCAATCGTGAAAACAGGCTCACACTCTTGCAGCTGCAGGAGCCGCTGCTCCTCAGCTGTGGCTTTGTCGGCGCGGAAGACGTGCTCAATGTTTGGATGTGGGACGCGTTGTAGCAGCCATTCATTTGGGCCGATATCAGCAAAACTCTCCTGCGAGGCTTCAGGCAATGCTGTGATATTGATCCAGCGCACGTCAAGTTGCTGCGGAATGCCGTCACCATAATGCAAGCTTTTCAGAAAAAGAGCTTTCTCGTTTTGCTCCAATCCAAGCTGGGCACGAACATCTTCCGGCGGCAGGGCTTCCAGGCGCTCCAGTAGCAGGTACTTGTAAGACTGATCCTTGTTTTCGATTTCTTGTCGGATCACTGGAATGGAAATAGTTGCAGGATGGGATTTCGGTTGAACGACACGGGTGCCAGCTTTACGGCGGCGTTCGACCAGACCGGCGTCCGCAAGCTCTCGCATCGCGCGGTTGACGGTTGATCGGGTACACCCAAACTCCTCAGAAAGCGCTTGCTCACTTGGCAGCAAATCACCGGGCTGCCATTGCTGGCTGGTGATCCGTTCCTGCAAAATGCCTCTAATTTCCTTATAGGATCGCAAGCGCTTGTCCCGTCGTTTTCATATGAAATAGATTGCGGCGTTGTTAGGCTGCTTCCAGCAAAACTGCAAGCTGTTCTCTGTATTTAGCCGTGATAGCTGCACGGTGGATGTGCTGTCCGTCTTTCACCATGTGGCGCCCGGCCGACCAGACATCGGTCACAACACGGTCATCACCTGCAAAGATCCAATAGTCGAGATATTGGTCTGGTCTCAGGCCTGCAAACTCAACGCGAGTGGTGTCGATTGCAACCACATCAGCCAGATGACCTACCTTCAGCTCACCAGTGCGCCGACCAAGCGCTTGTGCACCGCCTTTGGCAGAGGCCTGATACATGGCGGTGCCGACAGAGCCTTCTCCACACAACATGACATTGCGGGACTGATCACGCAGGCGTTGGCTGTATTCAAGAATGCGCAGTTCTTCAGAGAGCGAGATACGCAGGTTACTGTCCGAGCCGACACCATAGACACCACCAGCTTCGATGAATGTTGGGCCGTTAAAGATGCCGTCGCCGAGATTCGCCTCCGTAATCGGACAGAGACCTGCGACTGCACCAGCCTTCGCCATGGCCACGGTTTCCTCTGTGGTCATGTGGGTTGCATGCACGAAGCACCAGTTGTCTTGCACATCAACATTGCTCAATAACCATTCGATTGGCCGTGCGCCCAGCCAATCCTGAACGGCTTCCACTTCCTTCATCTGCTCTGAGATGTGGATGTGAACAGGCTTGCCTGCAAACGTGGAAGCAATCTCGCGCAACTGAGATGGGTTGGTTGCCCGCAGTGAATGTGGTGCGATACCGACCTGACAGTCAGCGGGTAGAGTGGCAGCCAGCGTTTTCGACGCCTGCTCAATGAGTTGCAGATGACGATCCAGATCATTGCCGAACCGCAGTTGACCGCCACTGAGTGGCTGTTCGCCTGCACCGCCGTAGGAATACAGCACCGGCAGATGTGCGAGGCCGATGCCTGTCTGGCTGGCAGCGGCAAAGATGCGGTCGCTCATTTCTGCAAGGGTGTCGTAGGGTGTTCCATCTGGTTGGTGATGGAGGTAGTGGAACTCACCCACACTGGCATAGCCAGCCTCTAACATCTCCATATAGACCAGCGCTGCGATTGCCTCAGCTTGTTCAGGGCGCAATTGCCCCAAAAAGCGATACATGAGCTCACGCCAGGTCCAGAAACTATCTTTTCCCTTTTGGCGCACTTCTGTCATGCCAGCCATTGCGCGTTGGAAGGCATGTGAATGCAAGTTGGCAGGAGCAGGACAGATCATTCTGCTCTTGCCGGAAACCTCTTCGCCTTCAGGTCTTACCCCAGTCTCAACGGCTTTGATTGTACCGTTGTCGTCCAAGCGCAAGCGCACATTTTCAGTTAGACCAGTGGGAAGTAAAGTCTGCCCTGCAAAGATGGTTTTCATTGCTCACTCAATAGGTTTGATGTGAAACGATGATCAGCTCAGATCATTTTTACATTAATAAGCATATACATAAATGCAACTCACACAACCACACCATTCTTCTAAGATATCACCATATAATGATAAAAATGGCTGAATTTAGCTATTTATTCAACATCCTCAGGCGCATCGGCTTAAGAATTACGCACATTGCACATTTTTTATGTATAGACATTAAGCGATTTCCATGTAGATTTTTACTGAAGTGAATTCACGTGGAATCTCGGGAGGGTCCATGACAAGCGGGAGAACCGTACTCACCAACCTGACAGCTGCAACTCTTTCTGAGCAGTCGGATGGTTATGGCCTGATCCATGGCGCAGCGATTGCCATTGAAGACGACACAATCTGTTGGATTGGCCCTGAGCAGGATTTGCCAGAGGACTGGAAAGAGGTTTCGCAAACCGACCTTGGCGGACGCCTCGCAACACCGTCTCTCGTTGATTGCCACACGCATATTGTCTATGGCGGTTCCCGCGCTCGTGAGTTTGAAATGCGGTTGAATGGTGCGACCTATGAAGAGATTGCCCGCGCCGGTGGTGGTATTCGTTCCACTGTTGCTGCTACGCGCGCTGCCAGTGAAGAAGACCTGTTAGCCAATGCATTGCCACGCGTTGATGCATTGCTGGCGGAGGGTGTGACACTTCTGGAGATTAAGTCCGGTTATGGGCTGGATCTGAATACCGAGCTGAAAATGCTGCGAGTTGCCCGCAAGATTGGTGAACTTCGGCCAGTCAAGGTCCTGACCACCTTCCTCGGCGCACATGCGTTGCCGCCTGAGTATGAAGGACGCAGTGATGCCTATATCAGCTTTGTTTGCGATGAAGTGCTCCCTGCTGTTCAGGCCGAGAACCTTGCCGATGCGGTTGATGCATTCTGTGAAGGGATTGCGTTTTCACCTGAGCAGGTCAGCCTCGTATTTGACCGGGCACAGGAGCTTGGCCTGCCAGTTAAAATTCATTCTGAGCAGCTCTCCAATCTTGGTGGCACAGCTATGGCAGCCAGCCACAAAGCGCTTTCCGCTGATCATCTGGAGTATTTGGATGCCGCCGGTATTGCGAGCATGAAGGAAGCAGGAACTGTTGCCGTTCTGCTGCCGGGCGCATTCTACTTCCTGCGTGAAATTCAACATCCTCCTCTTCAGGAATTGCGCGATGCCGGTGTTCCTATTGCTCTGGCGACAGATGCCAATCCAGGGTCCTCTCCCCTCACCTCGCTTCTGCTGTGTATGAACATGGCGTGCACTTTGTTCCGCATGACACCGCAGGAAGCGCTGGCTGGGATTACTCGCAATGCAGCCCAAGCACTGGGGCAAGCGGAGACTTGTGGAACTTTGGAAGCAGGCAAGCAGGCAAACATTGCGATCTGGGATGTAAAGGAGCCAGCCGAACTGGCCTATCGGATCGGGTTCAACCCACTGAACCGCCTGTATTTCCTCGGCAAAGACATCACAAAAACACAAGCAAATTAAGCACTGAGGCATTTATGACTAGTTCCCCCACCGTCTCTTCCAAACCTAAGCTGATTTTAAAACCGGGAGAAATTGCACTTTCTCAGCTTCAGCGGATCTATCGCACTGAGGCTAATGTAGAACTGGACCGCTCTTGCAAAGAAGATGTTGAACGAGCTGCTACTGTTGTGCATGCAGCGGCACAGGGCGATACACCGGTGTATGGGGTGAATACGGGATTTGGGAAGCTTGCTTCTGTCAAAATCCCTAGCGATGATACTGCTACCCTACAGAGAAACCTCATTCTTTCGCATTGCTGCGGCGTTGGTGATGTGCTGCCGCAAAACATTGTGCGTTTGGTGATTGTGCTAAAACTCGCCTCGCTGGGTCGTGGCGCATCTGGTGTACGGTGGGAGTTGATTGAGTGTCTTGAGCAGATGCTGGCGCACAATGTTGTGCCAGTGGTTCCTGGTCAGGGAAGTGTGGGGGCTTCCGGTGACCTGGCTCCACTTTCTCACGTTGCAGCTGTGATGCTCGGTGAAGGAGAGGCCTTCTTTGGTGGTGTGCGCGTTTCTGGCAAAGAAGCGATGCAGTTGGCTGGTATTCCGACTATTCAGCTGGCAGCGAAGGAAGGCCTTGCGCTGATCAATGGCACGCAAGTGTCTACCGCGTTGGCACTCGCTGGTTTGTTCCAGGCCCATCGCCTTGCGAAGACTGCGTTGATTACCGGTGCTATGTCTGTAGATGCGCTGATGGGTTCGGGCGCTCCGTTCCGCCCTGAGATCCATGAGTTGCGCGGTCATAAAGGCCAGATCTCTGCCGCCGCGACCATTCGCGAGCTGATGTCTGGCTCAGCCATCCGCGAAAGCCATCGCGAAGATGATGAACGCGTGCAAGATCCGTATTGCCTGCGCTGTCAGCCGCAGGTGATGGGTGCTGTATTGGGGCTTCTTGCTCAGGTTGCTTATACGCTTGAGATTGAGGCCAATGCAGTGACTGATAACCCGCTTGTCTTCAAAGACGGCTCCATTGTTTCTGGCGGCAATTTCCATGCTGAACCAGTAGCGTTTGCTGCTGATCAGACTGCACTTGCCATTGCCGAGATTGGCGCAATTTCGCAGCGCCGGATCGCGACGCTCGTTGATCCTGCACTGAACTACGGTCTGCCGCCGTTCCTGACGCCAAATCCAGGTCTCAATTCCGGCTTTATGATTGCGGACGTGACCTCTGCAGCGCTTTACAGCGAGAACAAGCAGCGTGCGGCTCCGTGCTCCGTGGATTCAACGCCGACCAGTGCCAATCAGGAAGACCATGTTTCCATGGCGACCCATGCTGCACGGCGCTTGATTGATATGAACGCCAACCTTTCCCAGATCATCGGCATTGAGTTGCTAATGGCGGCTCAAGGCATTGAGTTCCGTACTCCGCTCAAAACCAGTCCGATCTTGCAGGAAGTCATCAAAGCTGTACGCACTGAGGTGGAAGAGCTGGAAGACGATCGCTACATGGCGCCAGATCTGGAAAAAGCGGCAGAGCTTGTTGCTTCTGGTCGAATTTTTGATGCGGCCAGCAAAGCTCAGTTTTTCAAGTTAGAGGAGGTCTGATTGACCTATTCCTTCTCCCCCCTGATCAAACAAGGCGACAGTCCGATTGTTCTGACCCAGCCGCATGGTGGCACAGATGTACCGCTGACTATCTGGGACAGGTTCAACACCGTGGGACAAGCGCTGGCCGATACGGACTGGCACATCAACCGCCTTTATGATGGTCTGCTGGAAAACGCGAGTGTGATCCAGACACCCGTGCATCGTTATGTGATTGATGCCAACCGTGATCCGGCAGGTGTCTCACTTTATCCAGGACAGAACACGACTACGCTTTGCCCGCTGACTGACTTTGACGGACGCCCTATCTATCGAGATGGGCAAAAGCCGTCTAATGATGAAGTTGAGGAACGACGCGCCAGTTTTCACACACCGTATCACGAGGCGATTGCCGAAGAGCTGGAGCGTGTGCGGCAGAAGTTTGGTGTTGCTGTTCTTTACGACTGCCATTCCATCCGCTCCAACATCCCGTTTCTGTTTGAAGGCGAACTGCCAGTCTTCAACATTGGCAGTAATGTTGGACAGACGTGCGCTCCTATGATTGAGCAGATCACCGTTGAGGCCTGCCGTGCAGATGTCAGCGTGGAAACGGTGGTCAACACCCGCTTTAAAGGTGGTTGGACCACACGCCATTACGGGAAGCCCGAGACCGGTACCCATGCCATTCAGATGGAAACAGCGCAGCGGGCCTATATGTTTGAGCAGAGCCCGTGGGCTTACGCTCCAGAGCGCGCGAACAAGACACGCGCCACTCTCAAATCCATTCTTACTCAGTTAGAAGCGCAGGCCCTTGCAGGGGCATTTTCAAACGCCAGTACAAGTCGCTAACGGAGCCGACAATGACCGATACGCTCACTCAAGACCCTCGCAAGAATACGCGCGATATCTTTCCACCAACCGGGCCAGAGCTGAATGCCAAAAGCTGGCTGACGGAAGCACCGTTGCGCATGCTTATGAACAACCTGCACCCTGATGTGGCTGAAAACCCGCATGAACTGGTGGTGTATGGTGGCATTGGCCGTGCTGCGCGCACCTGGAAAGATTTCGACACCATTGTCGATAGCCTCAAAAAGCTGGAAGCTGATGAAACCCTGCTGGTTCAATCCGGCAAGCCGGTTGGCGTGTTCCGCACACACGAAAATGCACCCCGCGTTTTGATCGCCAATTCCAACCTTGTACCGCATTGGGCGAACTGGGATCACTTCAACGAACTGGATAAAAAAGGTCTGGCGATGTACGGCCAGATGACCGCTGGTTCATGGATTTACATTGGCTCTCAGGGCATTGTTCAGGGCACATACGAGACCTTCGTTGAGGCAGGCCGTCAGCACTATGGTGGAGATCTGAAAGGCAAGTGGATCCTAACCGGTGGCCTTGGCGGTATGGGTGGCGCTCAGCCGCTTGCTGCGGTCATGGCCGGAGCGTCTTGTCTGGCCGTTGAGTGTAACGAAGACAGCATCGATTTCCGCCTGCGCACCAAATACGTCGATGAGAAAGCCAAGACGCTTGATGAAGCGTTGGAGCTGATTGAGCGCTGGACTGCGGCTGGTGAAGCCAAGTCTGTTGGCTTGCTCGGCAATGCGGCTGACATCTTCGCTGAACTGGTTGAGCGTGGTGTTCGTCCGGATATCGTGACAGATCAGACGTCTGCCCATGACCCGATCAATGGCTACCTGCCGCAGGGCTGGACCATGGCGCAGTGGAAAGAAAAACGCGAGAGCGATCCGAAGGCCGTTGAGAAAGCGGCCCGTGCCTCCATGAAAGTACATGTGAAGGCGATGCTGGACTTCCATGAACGCGGTGTTCCAACAGTTGATTACGGCAACAACATCCGTCAGATGGCGTTTGAAGAAGGCTTAGAGAACGCCTTCGACTTCCCAGGATTTGTCCCTGCCTACATTCGTCCGTTGTTCTGTAAAGGTGTTGGTCCATTCCGTTGGGCCGCGCTTTCCGGTGATCCAGAGGACATCTATAAGACAGACCAAAAGGTGAAGGAACTCATTCCTGATGATCCGCACCTGCACAACTGGCTGGATATGGCGCGAGAGCGTATCTCCTTCCAGGGGTTGCCAGCACGTATCTGCTGGGTCGGTCTGGGTCAGCGCCACCGCCTCGGGCTTGCGTTTAATGAGATGGTTCGCAATGGCGAGCTGAAGGCTCCTGTCGTGATTGGTCGTGATCATCTGGATTCCGGCTCTGTTGCGTCGCCAAATCGTGAAACGGAATCCATGATGGATGGCTCTGATGCTGTTTCTGACTGGCCGCTGCTTAATGCGCTGTTGAATACTGCTTCTGGCGCAACATGGGTGTCTCTGCACCATGGCGGTGGTGTTGGTATGGGCTTTTCCCAGCATTCCGGCATGGTGATTTGCTGTGACGGAACGAAAGAAGCTGATGAGCGTGTTGGCCGTGTGCTGTGGAATGACCCTGCGACAGGTGTCATGCGCCATGCGGACGCAGGCTACCAATTGGCAATTGATTGCGCCAAGGAGAATGGTTTGAACTTACCATCTCTAGGTAAGTAACTGACTCGGGAGCACAAACCTTTCCTGATTGAGACAGCTACTCCATTTCCGGGCAAACTGGTCTAGCCGCGTATTCTGGCACTCCAGACTTTAAACAAAAGATGAGGGACCGCAGTTCGCAGCCCCTTGTTATTTTAATTTTTGAGGGGAAAAATTATGAAAAGACGTGATTTTCTTAAGGGTGCAAGTGTTGCAGCAACTGGCGTCGCCGCTGCTTCTGCTCTGGCAGCTCCGGCTGTTGCTTCCGACAAGATCAAGTGGAAGATGGTCACCTCGTGGCCAAAGAACCTTCCGGGGCCTGGCGTTGCAGCGCAGATGCTTGCAGACCGTATCACCATGCTTTCCGGTGGCCGCATTGAGGTAAAACTCTATGCAGCTGGTGAGCTGGTTCCGGGTCGTGGTGTGTTTGATGCAGTATCGGAGGGAACTGCTGAACTTTACCACTCTGTTCCGGCATATTGGGGCTCTAAGTCCAAAGGCTTCCTGCTGTTCGGATCTCAGCCATTTGGTTTGACCGCTGATGAGCAATATGGCTGGATGGCGCATGGCGGTGGTCAGGCGCTCTACGATGAGATGTATGCCCGCTTTAATCTTAAGCCGTTCCTGTGTGGCAACTCTGGCCCACAAGCAGCTGGTTGGTTCCGCACCGAAATCAACTCGGCTGAGGACCTGAAAGGTCTACGCTTCCGTACCACTGGTCTTGCTTCTGAGATGTGCACCAAGATGGGCATGGCTGTTCAAGCAATGGGTGGCCGCGACATGTTCCAGGCACTGCAGACAGGAACACTGGATGCAGGTGAGTTTATCGGACCTTGGACTGACTCTGCTCTGGGTTTTTATCAGGTTGCCAAGAACTATTACTTCCCAGGTGTGGGCGAGCCATCTTCGGCTGAAGAATGTGCTGTGAACTCTGAGGCTTACAGTGCACTCCCAGATGACTTGAAGCAAGTTGTCGCGTTTGCATGCTCGTCGCTCTACAACGATGTTTGGACTGAATACACCACCAACCATGCTAAGGCTCTGAAGATGCTGGTTGCGGAAAAAGGTGTCATGGTTCGCAACATGCCAGAAGACGTTATTCTGGCAATGGGCAACGCTGCTGGTGAAGTGATTGGTGAACTGCGCCAGAACGATGATGAGTTGGTAAAGCGCATCACTGAAAGCTTCCTCACCTACCGTGAATCCATGAAGGAATACAAACCTCTGGCAGACAACGGCCAGATGAATATGCGCCTTCTGGACATCAACTACGGTTAAGCTGCAGTCTTCTGGCTAACTCCCGGTTTGTCAGAATTTTCCGCGCAATACTCAGTCGGGGTACATCACCCCGGCTGCTCTCCTGCTTTCGTCAGTTTAGTGCGTCCCTTTCTCCGAAAATCAGTATCTATTTTTCGAAGGGGCGCTCTAGAAAGCCAAGAAAAAACTCTGGCCTGATCGGATCCCACCGATGACCTCTGTTGTTTTGAAACTCGACGCTATCAACCGTCTGGTTGGTCATACCATTCGCTGGTTTGCGTTGTTTATGCTGCTTTTACAGTTCGCGATTGTTTTGCTGCGTTATCTGTTTGGCATCAGCTACATCTTTCTCGGCGAAGGCGTGCTTTACATGCACGCCGCTGTTTTCATGCTTGGCGCGGGCTACACGCTTCTGGCTGACAAGCATGTGCGCGTCGACATCTTTTACGGGCAGGCCTCTCCCAAGGCCAAAGCCATTATCAACCTGATCGGTGCTTTGCTCTTTTTGCTGCCAACTGTTGGGCTGCTGCTCTGGATCAGCTGGCCGTTTGTTTACAACAGCTGGAAGATCCTAGAGGGGCCGATCTCTGTTGGCGGCATTCCTGCGAGCTTTCTGCTTAAGAGCCTTATTCCAGCATTCTGCGGCCTTCTGATCATTCAGGGTGTTTCTGGTATTTTGCGCGATGGCCTCTTCTTGTGTGGTGTTGATATTGAGGAGCCAAAGCTGTGATTGAGTTTCTCGATATCTTTATGTTCGCGGGCCTGTGCTTTGCGATTTTGCTGGGTTACCCAGTTGCCTTCACGATTGCTGGTGTTGCCGTTCTCTTCGCTGTTCTTGGCGCGTTGGCTGGCACGTTTGATACAGGCCTACTGGGTGCGCTTTCGCAGCGCATTTTTGGCACGATGACAAACAACGTGCTGACTGCGATCCCGCTCTTTGTGTTCATGGGCCTGGTGCTTGAACGCAGCCGCATTGCAGAGGATCTGCTGGAAGAGATGGGCAAGCTGTTCGGTTCTCTTCGTGGTGGTTTGGGTATTTCCGTTGTGCTTGTTGGTGGGTTGCTCGCAGCTTCCACTGGTATTGTGGGTGCAACTGTGGTGACGATGGCGCTGATTGCATTGCCCACCATGCTGCGCAATGGTTACGATCCGAAACTTGCTGCTGGCACGGTTTGTACAGCTGGCACTCTCGGGCAGATCATTCCGCCCTCAACACTCCTGATCATCCTTTCTGAGGTGATGTCCAACGCCTATCAGCAAGCCCAGTTTGCTGAGGGCAAGTTCACGGTTGAGACAATCAGTGTGGGGCAGACGTTTGCTGCAGCGCTGGTGCCCGGATTGATGCTCGTTGGTGTTTACATCGTCTACCTGCTTGTCCGCGCTTATCTTCAACCTAGCTGTGCGCCTGCTATGGACAAACAAGCGCTGGGTACAACTTCAGTGCGGCGGATTGCATCTGTGCTCATTCCACCGGTGGCTCTGATTATTGCCGTTCTGGGCTCAATTTTGGGCGGTGTTGCGACACCAACGGAAGCTGCTGCGGTTGGTGCTGTTGGCGCTTTGCTGCTTGCTGGTTTCCGGCTGAGCAACGGCAAATCCAACCTCTTGCTCGGAGCCAGTGTTGTTGCGTTGCTGGCGGTGATTACGCTTGCAGGCTTCACCACCATTCGCTTGCAAAAAAGCGAGCTGACTGCTGCGGATTGGGGCTTGGCGTTTGTTGCGATTGTGCTGTTGACCATCGGTATCAGTGGTCTGCTGCAAAGCGTGATGCGCATGTGGCGATCTCAGCTGTTGGCGCCAGTGATGACCAATACGCTCTCCATCTCAGCGATGATCTTTGCGACCATCATTGGAGCGAGTGTGTTCTCGCTGATTTTCCGCGGCCTTGGAGGTGATACACGCATTGAAGAGCTGATTTCTGCGATGCCTGGTGGAGAGATGGGCGCGCTGCTGTTTGTGATGGCGTTGATTTTCGCACTAGGCTTCTTCATGGACTTTGTTGAGATCTCGGTGATCTTGCTGCCAATCGTTGGCCCTACTCTGCTTATGATGGGCTTTGATCCAATTTGGCTCTCCGTGATGATCGCCATCAACCTGCAGACCAGCTTCCTGACACCACCGTTTGGCTTCTCACTGTTTTACCTGCGCGGGGCAGCGCCGCCTGAGATCACAACAGGCATGATCTACAAAGGCGTGCTGCCTTACATCCTGTTGCAGATAGTCGGAATGGGGCTCGTCTGGTTCTTCCCTCAGATTGCGACCTGGTTGCCCTCGGTCTTATTCTGATCGCAGAGTATCCTTGGAAACTGGGAAAGGCTGGATATAGCGTCCAGCCTTTTTTATGGGCTCATCTCCATAAAGCTCTCCGGTGGAATCCAAGTTTCTGGCATATGCTTGTTCGCCCATCGGCACATTTCCTGAAGCACAGGTAGGATGTCCCTGCCCCGATCAGACAGCAGATACCGATAGCGTTTGGGATTCGTTTGATAGAGTTCTTTGACGACCATACCAGCCGCTTCCAACTGATTGAGGCGGACGGTCAGAACGCTGGTTGTGATCTTTTCCGGCGAGCTTAAGAACTCAGAGAAAATCTTTTTCCCATTGAACATGTCCCGCAGGATCAGGAGACTCCAACGGTCTCCCACAATATCCAGCGTATTTGCGATCGGGCAGCCGGAACGGTTTTCGGTTGACATACCGCCAATCTCTCCTATTGTGAATAGTGACTTGCAATTTACAAGTTACCAAATCATCCCTCAACTCTGATTAAGGATAGTATCATGGAAAGCGCATTTACAGGGTCCTGCCTTTGCGGGAATGTACAGCTGAAATCAACAATGAAGCCGCAGATGGCCGCACATTGCCACTGTGATGATTGTCGCAAGTCATCAGGAACAGGGCACTGTACTCATGCAGCCCTGCCCAAAGAAGCGGTTGAAGTGACTGGGGAGCTCACATTTTTCGACAAGCCAGCAGACAGTGGAAACGTGGTCACACGGGGCTTTTGCCCAACCTGCGGAAGTGCTGTTTACTCACTCAACTCATCCATGACAGATCTGATCTTTGTGCGCGCATCTGCTGTTGATCAGCCGGAGGTCATCGAGCCTCAAGTAAACGTGTATTCCAGCAGAGCGCCGTCCTGGGATGAGATTGATCCAAAGCTTCCAGCTTTCCCGGAAATGCCTCCGCAAGGCTCACGAGACGTTATTGAAGAAGGCGTTAGCAGCTAACGCTTCATTCCTGTGATGCAGGTGCGCGTTCACCCCCAACGTAGCGCGGCCTGTTTTTCTAAAGCAAATAGAAACGGGGGGAGCAATGCTCCCCCCGTCGCAGGCAATTCAGAGATTAAGGAAGAAAACTCTCTTACATTGCCAAGGAGATAAAGATACCCGCGATCGCTGCGCTCATGAGGTTGGAGCAAGTTGCTGCCAACAGAGTGCGAGGACCGTACTTCGCGATGAAGTTCATGCGGTTTGGAGCCAGAACACCCAGACCACCGATAAGAATACCCATGGAAGAGATGTTTGCGAAGCCGCAGAGAGCGAAGGAAACGATTGCTTTGGTCTTTTCCTGAATAACCGGCAGACCCATGTCCATTGCTGTGGCATCGACGAGGTAGTTCTTCAGGTCGAGGTACGCTACGAACTCATTTACGACCAGCTTCTTACCGATCAGAGAACCTGCAACACCGATGTCAGCCATTGGAACACCCAGCAGGTAAGCGATTGGAGCGAAGATCCAGCCGAGGATCATTTCCAGAGACAGGCTGAAACCAGCCAGATCACCAACGCCGCCGAGGATCAGGTTCACCAGAGTGATGAGACCGATCATTGCAACAAGGTTTGCACCGATCGCACCAGCAAGCTGAAGACCATTCATTGCGCCCTGGCCAGCAGCAGCCAGCACGTTTTCTGGCTTTTCGTCGCCAAAGTCAGCGCTTGTGTCGACTGTGTGGTTCACTTCCTTGGTTTCAGGCATGATGAGTTTTGCAAAGAGCAAACCGCCTGGTGCAGCCATGAAGGACGCAGCCAGCAAGAATTCGATCTTAACACCCATCAGCGCGTAACCACCAAGAACGGTACCAGCAACAGACGCCATACCACCACACATGATAGCGAAGAACTCACTATCAGACATCTTAGGCATGTAAGGCTTCACAACCAGTGGAGCTTCTGTCTGACCAACAAAAACGTTGGAAACTGCAGACATGGATTCTGCCTGAGATGTGCCAAGCAGTTTCGCCATGCCACCGCCAATGACACGAATGACGACCTGCATAACACCGAGGTGGTACAGAACTGCAATCAGAGCGGAGAAGAAAATAACGAGGCAAAGCACGTTGAAGGCAAACACGAAGCCAACAGTTTCAGAAAGTGAACCGTTGGTGAGGTTGCCGAAAAGGAAGTTAACGCCGGAACGACCACTGTCGATCACACCGGAAATGCCCTTTGACATTGCATGAAGAATAGCACGGCCAGCTGGAACGTAGAGCACGAAAGCGCCGATACCAATCTGTAGAGCCAGCGCACCACCTACGGTGCGGAGATTGATCGCTTTGCGATTGGTTGAAACCAATACAGCAATAACAATCAGTGTAGCGATGCCAAGAAAACCTGTTGCGAACATTATGAGCTCCTCCCAGAGGCTCTGAGGTAAGTTGTTGATTATGGTTGGGGAGAAATTTGAAGCGCCGGAAGGCGACTAACCGTACCCACCTTCACGTGGACAGTTGAGATGGCCACCCGCATCCAACAAATGCTTTGTCATTGAAAAACAATGCAAAACACCTGCGATTGTAGAACCTTCTGGAGCTTCATCGGGAACTGTCAGCGCTGAGGACATATACACGGTGGGAGTTCGTGCATACGAGCCGTCAATCTCTGTGAAAGCGCGGCATACGACAGGCGCAGTACACTCACCTTGCGTAGGTGCGAATGTGAACTGACCCGATTGCATAGTTTGCCTCACCTTTTATTTAATTCCCTTTGGTGAGGGCAACCTAGTTGCCTGAGAGGCAATTATTAAGTTTTTTAAATATATCAATCGTTTCGAACTTCGAAACAAACTAGAAAATATTACGTAGAAAACCACGCCACATACGGATTATTTCGTAGATTATAGTTCTTACAGAACATATAGAATAAAAATAGTAGAACTTTAAGAGCTAAAACCTAGAACAAAATAAGAATAACAAAACAAGTTCATGCACGATCTAATCACATCAGGCCGCATTACTTTGCGAATGCTGCGTTACTTCCATCAAGTGTCAGTAAGTGGGCACTTTGGGCGTGCGGCAGAAGAGCTGCATATTTCTAAGTCACCGATGTCCATACAAATCAAAGAGTTGGAGGTTGCCCTTGGTCTCTCTCTCTTTCAGCGTGACTCTCGAAATGTTTCTCTGACTGCTGCGGGGCGCGTGCTGAAACGTGAATGCGAGCAGATTTTCAACACATTGGATTACGCCATCACCAACACCCAGCGGCAGGGACGTGCGGAAAACTCGACCCTCAGCATCGGGATGGTGAGCAGTGCCTTTCTGGATGGATTTGCGAACCTGCTCTCTGATTTCAAGAGCAAACATCCAGATTGTTCTCTGAATTTCACCGAGTTAGCGCCCAATCAGCAAAAAGACGCGCTGGATGGTGGCATCATTGATCTGGGTATCTGCCGCTATGGCGATACACTCAATGAGCCTGCCTTAAACTCAAAAGTATTGGTGAGAGAAAACCTTACACTGGCAGTGCCTAGCACGCACCCTCTCAAGGATCGCAGGGTGGTGGGACTGGAAGAGCTAAAAGATGAGGAAATGGCTGTTTTGGACCGGAGCATGTCCAACTCGACGCCGTTTTTGATTGCAAGATGTAAAGATCAGGGCTTCTACCCTAAAGCTGCCTTTGAGGTTCAGGAGCCAAGTACCTTGTTGGCGCTGGTTGCTTCTGGTCAGGCGATTGCTTTAGTCAGCGACTGTTTTCGTAGTCAGAAATCCAAGAACGTACGTTTCATTCGCTTGAAGGAAGACATTCCGGCAGACCTTTGCGCAATTTACAAAAAGAACTATGAAACCGATATATTGCGTAAGTTTCTGCAGTTCATCGAGTTTGACTACAAACCGCAGATTGATGAGAACTGAGGGAAGCCTATATGTCCCCTCAGTTTATGACCTAAGCAGTTTCCTGTTCAGAGATGCTGACGTCCATCCGCTTTCCTGTATCAGCATTGAAGAGATGTACGCCTGACAACGTAAGCTCCACGTAGACCTGGTCACCAGTTCGGCGCGTTATCTCCGGGTCTTCGCGAACAACCATTTGCTCGCCAGTTTCCAACTCAACATGCACGTAAGTGGTGTCCCCCAGATACTCTTCCAGTAAGACTTCTGCCTTCAGACAGCTCTCCCCTGCTTCATCGTGCAAAATGCCGTGAGACGGACGGATACCGAGTGTGACATTTGTCGGGACGACCGAGGCCTTGTTGGAGATTGGAAGGAGTGTTCCATCTTTCAACTGCGCACTGTTTTCACTCAGTTTTTCCAACTGAAGGAAGTTCATATTAGGGGAGCCAATGAAACTTGCCACAAACAGGTTTGCTGGTCGCTCATAAAGATCTCGCGGTGTCCCGACCTGTTGGATCTCGCCATCATTCAGAACCACGATACGATCTGCCAGTGTCATCGCCTCGACCTGATCGTGGGTCACGTAAACCATAGTTGCTGACAGGCGTTGATGAAGGCGTGCGATTTCCAACCGCACTTGTCCACGCAATGCTGCATCCAGATTTGAGAGAGGTTCATCAAACAGGAAAATCTTGGGATCTCTCACAATTGCACGGCCAATTGCAACACGTTGGCGCTGTCCACCTGAGAGCTGAGAAGGCTTTCGGTCCATCAAGGCGTCCAGTTCCAGAGCCCGAGCGCTTTCTGCAACGCGATCCTTGATTTCTGCCTTTGAGTATCCTGCTTGCTTCAGGACCAGCTCCATGTTTCCTCGCACGCTCAGATGCGGATAGAGCGCATAGGTCTGGAAAACCATAGCAATCTCACGCTTGGACGGCGGCAGGTGTGCGATGGATTTGCCTTCAATGGCGATATCGCCCGCGCTTTCGTCTTCCAGCCCTGCCATGATGCGCAGGAGTGTGGACTTTCCGCAGCCGGATGGTCCGAGCAAAACGAGGAACTCACCGGATTGGATATCGAGATTGATACCATCCAGTACGTTTTCAGCACCAAAAGACTTGTAGAGGGATGAAATTTTCAGATTAGCCATATTACAAGTCCAGTTTCTGAGCTGTGCCAGTGCGCACCGCCTGATCTGCCGCCAGTACGACAGCCAGAGAATTTACCGCTGCATTCATGTGATCTTCTAAATCCAGCCCTTCACGGATAGCTGAGAGCACAAAGGCCTGCTCGCGATCACACAAGGCTTGATGCCCCGGTTCACCATCCATGCTGAGTACATCGTCTTTGCGTGTAAACTCGCCGTTCGCATCCGTTGCGCCGTAATGAACCCGGATCGTGGAGGTTTTTGTGTGCATGTCGATGTCGTCTGAGCGAGCTTCACCTTCCATGACAATCGAGACGCTGCCATTCTTGGAGACGACATCTTTTACGAAGAACGCAGTTTCCGACATCATCGGGCCCCACCCAGCCTCGTACCAACCGACGGAGCCGTCCTCGAACAGGACTTGCAGATGGCCGTAATTGTACATGTCCTCGGGAAGTTCATCACTCAAACGCACGCCCATGCCACGCACTTCAACGGGCTTTGCATCGGTGATCTGACACATGACATCGATGTAGTGCACTCCGCAGTCCACGATGGGCGATGTTGTTTGCATCAGCTGTTTGTGGGTTTGCCATGTTGCGCCGCTGGATTGCTGATTGAGGTTCATGCGGAAGACGTAAGGCCCGCCCAGTTTGCGCGACTGCTTTATAAGGGTTGTCCAAGATGGGTGATGGCGCAGGATATAACCAACCACCAGTTTACGTCCCAGCTTGCGAGCAGTTTCTACGACACTCTGAGCATCTTCCAGAGTGGTTGCCAGTGGCTTTTCTACGAACACATCTGCCCCTGCTTCCATCGCCATAACCGCATATTCAGCATGGCTGTCTGAATAAGTGCAGATGGAGACAAGGTCGGGTTTGGTTTCGACCAGAACCTGCGCGAAATCAGATTGGATAGTGTAACCACCCAACTCTTCAGGCAATTCCACCGGTGATCGATTGACCAGCCCTACGATCTCAAATCCCGGATTGGTCTCATACGCCAGAGCATGGGATTTTCCCATGTTTCCTAGGCCAGCCACGAGCACGCGGATAAGTTTGTTACTCATTTGACTGCTCCAGATGTTAGGCCGCGAATGAGTTGGCGTGAAAAGAGCGTGTAGAGAATGAGGACCGGAATGACTGCCAGCGCCATAGCCGCGAGAATTGCATTCCAGTTGTTGGAATATTGCCCAACAAACACCTGAGCGCCCAGTGTGAGTGTTTTGGTATGCTCTGCGGGGGCCAGAACGAGTGGGAACCAGAGATCATTCCAAATCGGGATCATGGAGAAGACAGCCACTGTTGCCATTGCGGGCCTGATGAGAGGCAGTACGAGGCGTAAGAAGATGGAGTATTCTGAAAGGCCATCAATACGACCAGCAGATTTGAGGTCTGATGACACTGTCGACATGAACTCGGAGAGAATGAAGATCGCCAGTGGCAGGCCTTGCGCTGTGTAGACCAGTATGAGAGCCCAATGCGTGTTCACGAGATCCGTTGCGACCATCAAGCGGAGAATTCCGACAGTTCCCAGACGGATCGGGATCATAATGCCCAGTGCCATATAGAGGCCCATGAGGCGATTGCCGCGGAACTTGTATTCACTGAGCGCAAAGGCTGCCATTGCCCCAAACAGGAGAATGAGACACAAGCTCGCGCCGGTCACGAACAGCGAGTTCCAAAAATACAGCGGAAAATTGCCTTGCTGCAGCACCGTTGAATAGCCAACCAGATCCAGTGTTTCGGAAGTTGGGAACTCCAGAGGCTGGCGGAAGATCGCTTTTTTGGTTTTGAGCGAGTTGATGAGAATGAGGAGAACCGGGAAAAGCGCGATCACTGCAAACGTGAGCAGGATTACATGCGCTCCCAGTTCTGCCATTCGGTTTCGTCTTGCACGAGAAATAGCCATTTGCGCCTCACATCTCGTAGCGGGTCAGCTTGCGCTGAATAAAGAAGAGATAGACAGCAACACCCATCAGGATGATGAAGAACATCACCGTTGCAATGGCGGCGCCCATGTTAGGATCACCGGGTTGCAACTGTTGCCCGTAAAACGTTCGATACAAGATCGTGCCCAGCAGGTCTGTCGAGAAGTTTGGCCCCGCAAGCGGCCCCTGCGTGGTGTAGATCAAGTCAAATGCGTTGAAGTTGCCTACGAAGGTTAAGATGGAAATGATGCCGATGGTTGGCAGGATCAGGACCAGCTTGATCTTGAAGAACTGGGAAATGCCGGTCACGCCATCACATTCAGCTGCTTCAATCACCTCATCAGGAATGGAGAGAAGTGCAGCATAAATCAGCATCATTGGAATACCGATGAACTGCCAGACAGAGATGAGTGAAAGCGTGGTCAGCGCTGTTTCCTCTTTACCGAGGAACGGTAGATACCAACTGCCAACCCCGACAGACTTCATCAGACCTTTGGAAACGCCCCATAGCGGGGAGAGCATGAGCTTCCAGACGAACCCGACGACTACGAAGGACAGAAGGGTCGGCATGAAGATGGCTGTGCGATAAAACTTCTTGCCCGGCAGATGCACCATGGAGAGCAAAGCCGCAATCAAGACACCGATCGGATTTTGCACGAGCATATGGATCAAGAAGAAATAGCAGTTGTTCCAAAGCGAATTGAGGAACGGCTTGACCCAGTACGGATCGAAGAACAGCTTGATGTAGTTTTCCAAGCCGACAAACGAGATCACTTGCGTGGTCGTATCTCTTTGGAAGAACGAAAAGCGCAGGGTTTCGGCCAGCGGCAGGATCATGATCATCGTGTAAATGATGACTGCCGGTGCCAAAAAGACAAGTACATGCCAGCGGAACGGCTTCTTCTTCCGCTCACTGACCATAAGGTCCTGTTCCAATTCCATCATCTCTCATTGCAATGCAGATGCGCGGGTCAATCCGCACATCTGCTGTTTTGTATTCAGTCAGAGAGATGGCTTAATCCATCTGAGGTTCGTACCAGGCGCTCAGCCCCTTCTGAAGCTGGTTCGCTGCATCCGCAGGTGTCTGCTTGCCATTGATGACGTTTGCAGACACAACCCACATTTCGTTCCAGAGGTTTGGAGTACCGCGAGAAACGATCTGTGCCGCAGAGCGGTTGGTGGACTGACAGTCTTTACGCCAGGAGATGAACTCGTCCGCCAATGGATCAGTGAGCGAGATCTCATGCTTGGACAAAGAGAAGAAGCCCGGCACAGCGTTGGAATAGAGTTCTGCGAACTCTTTGGTGCCCATCCACTCAAGGAACTTCATGGCAGCTTCAGAATTTGGCGAGGCCGCATTCAGGCCAATGCCGATGTCAGTGTGGTCTGAGATGTAGCAGCTGTCACCCTCTGCTGGCAGAGGTGGGCGGAAGGCGCCAAGCTCGAAGTCTGAATCGCGGTTGAAGCCTGCAATTTCCCAAGAGCCTGATGGATAGATTGCAGCGCGCCCCAGTGTGAACAGGGTCTGGCTGTCCGGATAGGATTGAGCTTCATAGCCGTCACCAAGGTACGGCCCCCAGCTTGCCAGCACTTCAAACGGCTTTACCCAGCCATCATCCGTCAACTTGCCGGTGCCAGCAACGACTGCCTTACGACCTTCCTCACCTTTCCAGTACATTGGGCCAATGTTCTGATAGCCCATTGCAGCGGATTCCCACTGATCCAAAGTGCCCATCGCCATTGGGATGTAATTGCCGTCTTCCTTGATCTTATCGAGAACAGCAATGAACTCTGCCTGAGTTTTCGGTGGTTCAACACCGACTTCAGCAAAAGCATCCTTGTTGTAGATGAAGCCGTGGATCACAGCGGCCATTGGCACACAGAAGGTTGCGCTGCCATCATCTGTGCTCCACGCCCCTTTTGCTGAATCCGGGAAGTTGTCGAGGGTTGCCATGCCCTGCAGGTTCTTCAGGTAACCTTTGCTGTAAAGATCCAGCGACCCATCGAACGGACGGCATGTGATCAGATCACCAGCGGTTCCACCTTCCAGCTTTGCATTCAGTGCAGCGTTGTATTGCGTTGGAGCTGTTGGCGAGAATCTGATTTTGACCTCTGGATGCGTCTTCATAAACGCAGGCAGAATGGTTTCCTGCCAGATGCTCAAGTCGTCGTTACGCCAGCTCTCAATTGTCAGTTCTGAAGCAGCAAAAGCAAAGGATGCGGAGCCCAAAAGCAGGGATGCAGCAATGCCTGATGACAAATAGTGTTTCATTATTTCCTCCCATAACAAATAATCGAATACCGCCTTGAAAAACCGTCGGTATCGCAACTCGCCTGCCCCCCAGCGGGCGAATATTCCTGTTGGCGCATTACGATCTAAGCGGATCGCAATGCGCGCATAAATCAATCAGGTTGATGTAACCCAAGCGCCCGAAGAGATTCTCCCAAATCTCCCTGAGTTTCATTCAATACATTGGTGGCCTGTTGTTTTGTTGCTCCCAGCACCAGCAAGACAGCCAGTTTAATCTGACTTCCGCTTTCATGCAGGGCCGCAGCGGCTTTTTCCTGAGAGCAAGCGGTGAGTGAGACCACCATGTCTTTGGCGCGCTGATCAAGCTTGATGTTGGTCAGCTGCATATCCACCATGTAGCCGCGATATACCTTCTTCAACCGCACCATAAGCGCCGTAGAGAACAGGTTGAGCGCCGTTTTTTGGCTGGTGCCTGCGGATAATCTGGTTGATCCTGCCAAAACTTCAGGACCCGTCCTTAACAGGATTTCATGCTCAGCATCGGCCAGTAACGGGCTTTGTGGATTGTTCGCCAGTGATATGGTCAAAGCCCCCGCGCCTCTGGCGGTTTGAATGGCAGAGCGGGTAAAAGGTGTGGTGCCGCTTGCTGCAACACCTAAAACGACATCAGAAGCGCCGACATTATTCTCCAAAATGAAAGCACGGCCTGCTTCTTCGCTGTCCTCAGCGCCTTCCTGCGGGCGTAACAATCCAGCTTCGCCGCCTGCCAGTCCATAGATCAGGCGATGCTCTGGCCAGCCAAATGTAGGGATGAGTTCAATGCCATCCAGAACGCCCAGTCTGCCTGAGGTCCCTGCGCCGACGTACACAAGTCTACCTTCGGTTCCCTGCAGTCTTTGGGCAGCAGCATCCACTGCGGCTTCCAGCTCTCCCAACGCAGACCAGACAGCGTTGAGAGCTTGCATTTGCCCCCCCAGCAAGGCCTTGAGAACTTCGTCAGTCCCCCATGTTTCCAAGCCCGCATAACGTGAAGATCTTTGCTCGGTTTCACGCCACTCCTGCGGATTGGAATGTTCTGGAAACCCCACTTTTTTGGATATGCTGGACACGAGACTCTCCCTGATACCAATAGCATACCAACAACTCGCAATATGGCAATGATATATTAGATAAGACCCGTAATTTGAGTAAATCCAATAGATTTCTTGCAGTTACCTGTGACAGTTGCAGGCCACAGGTATTGTTTTGGATCTAGTTTTCTTCACCATCAATCCCAGCGCGCTTCTTCTTCACGGCGCACGAAGACAACCTGACGCCCATCTGGCAGCAGTTGGCTGATTTGGTCTGGACCGCCGTGTTCATCAAACTCAACTAATCCAATGCCACTTGCATTCAGCAGGCGTCGACCATGATGTGTGCCCACTGGCTTACGCGGAATAACCTTCATGCCGCGCCGTCTTGTTAGCCAGTTCAGCGGTGAACGCGGTGCATAGAGCCAGCGGTTCAGGTGATCGAGTTTGTCGAGCAGTTTGGCTGGGAACTCGTTTTTGATGCCACTGCTGCAGATTTGCCAGATGTCAGGTCCACGAGAATGTCCGCGCAACTCAACATCGTAAACAAAGGAGTAGTGCACATCACCGGAAAGGATCGTAAAGCGATCTGGCGTTTTGCGGTGGCGGAACACGTTCAAAATGCCATCTGCAGTTCCGGGATGTGCCATCCAGTATTCTGCATCCACCATGAGCGGTTTGCCCATGAACGTGAGCAGCTTTTGCAGCGTCTCGATCAACTTGACGCCAAAGATCGGAGCTGCAGACACGAGCAGCACAGCGTCTTTTCCGCGTAAAGCGCGCTGTAAATCCGTGACGGCTTCCCAATCCAGTAGGCCAGAGGGCAGATAACCTGCACGCTCAGATCTCCAACGCCGTGTGCGCGTATCCAGCACCAGCAGTGGTGGGTCTAGTTCCCAGTGATAATCCCAATTTTCAAAGGTAAAGAGATGGTCCAAGAACTCGTCATAGCTGCGAGTGCCCGGCACTGTAATGGCCTGTGTCATCTCCTGAAGTGTTCCACCAGAAAACGCTTCTGGTCGGTTACCCCACCCTTGGTTGAGCATATAGGCGCATAAGGCGTTACCTATGACCCGGCGGGAGAACGGATGTCCGTAGGCAGTCTCTTCCCAATCACGATTGAGGTTCCAATCATCGGTGACATCATGGTCATCAAAGATCATCGCGACTGGAAGGTGTGCAAATAGGCGGCGAACCTGACTGAGACCAGTAACAAACTCCTTCAGGATTTTCTGCTCACTCTGGTAGAGCCCTGTTTCTTCTTGCGTCAGTCCTTCAGGAACGTCTGTCTCAACCAGCTCCCATACTGCTGGAGACCAGACGAGGAGATACATTGCCAAGAATTCAGCCAGTGTGATCAGATGGTTATGGGCATGATCGGCAGTAAAGATTGGCTTTTCTACGCCACCGAACAAAACAAGCCAGAGCTTCCGGTTCTTCTCCAGACTTGGGAGAAACTTTTCGCGGCGGTAGTAGGTGTCACCATGCCGGTAGAGGTCTGATGCCTTATCAGGCACTTTGCTTTCCAAGCCCGCCAGCTGTTCTTCAGTGATACCGAGTTTTTCGATGAGTACATGGATAGCCCGCAACATGGGGCCTGCAACGTCATCTGAATAAATCTGATCCCCACTCATCACGAGGGCAGCTGGCCATTTTTCCTTATTAACTTTGGTGCCGTCCTCAGCCCTGATGTGCTTTGCCAGAAACTTATCCGCTGCGACCAGACCATCGCCGGATTCGTGATGTGGTTTGCGACAGGATCCATGTAGAAGTGAGGAAACTTTTGAGCTTAGCAGAAAGCCAGGAAGCTCCTGATTTTCATAGCAAAGATCCGGAGCCCATACAGAATGATCTTGCCAGCCAGTCTCCTTGTCGTCCTCCATACGTAGTGCAAGGCGATAGCTGATCCAGCTGTCTTGCGGGAGTGGGTTTTGGAGAGGTAGATCGATCAGGAGGTAGTGTAGATGCCCCCCTGCTGAGATCAGGTTTACCTCGGTTTGCGCTTTCGTCAGCTCGTAGGTTTGTGGTTCGCCACCTTGTGGGAACAAGTCCAATTTTACATCTGCCGGTGCGCGCAGTGCGAGCCAAAACGTCAGACGTGAGGTTTCCAGTCGCCGCAAGATTGGGCCAGCTAAAACGGATGGGAGAGAACAGGTTTCAAGCATTCGTTGATATTATTTTTCGCGATATCCAGATGTGAAATTCTTAGATGAGAGATAGGTATGCAATCCTCAAAAGCCAATATGGATCAGCAACTCTCTTCTCTGAAAGACCAAACTACAAAAGATTTCTGAACCCCGCCTGAACCGAACCTGCCTTGACAGTAGTTCATAATCGTTCTAGCAAAATCATGTATGCAGGGGAGTCTCACCAAGGAGACTGAGAGGCTGACAGAGCGCAAGCTCGGCGACGCGACCCTTAGAACCTGACCCAGTTGATACTGGCGTAGGAAGCACGGGTCGCGGGGCCTGTTTGAAGGGCCAGTGTAACAACCGCGATCTTAGCAGCAGAAGTTCTTTCTGCCGTTTCCCAGCCAAAACTCATCTGGTGTCTTTTTCGAGTTATAAACTTGAGGAGCACCATAATGACGACGCCAAACCCATCCATCACCACTGGCGCCTTGCCAGCAGCGCGTAAAATCTACGTTCGTGGCAGTCTGCACGAAGACGTGCTCGTGCCCATGCGCGAGATCAGCGTTCACCCAACAGCAGGCGAGCCTCCCCTCCCAGTCTATGACAGTTCCGGCCCTTACACGGATCCAACGGCAACAACGAATATTTCTGAAGGTTTGCCCGCTTTACGACGCAAGTGGATTGAGGCACGTGGTGACACGGAAGAGTATGATGGCCGCGAGATTAAGCCTGAAGACAATGGCTTTGTAAAAGGCGATCGGCTTGTTCCTGAGTTTCCGGTAAAGCCTCGCCCATTGCGCGGGAAAGGTGATAAAGCTGTCACCCAGCTGGCCTATGCCCGCGCTGGCATTATCACGCCGGAGATGGAGTTCATCGCCATCCGCGAAAACCAGTTGCGGGAAGCGGTTGTAGAAGAGCGGTGTGGCAATGACTGGGGTGCGAGCATCCCTGACTATGTGACACCGGAGTTTGTACGTGATGAGGTGGCTACTGGCCGTGCGATCATTCCGTCAAACATCAATCACCCTGAGAGTGAGCCGATGATTATTGGCCGTAATTTTCTGGTCAAGATCAACGCCAACATGGGCACGTCTGCTGTTACCTCCTCCATGGAAGAGGAAGTCGATAAAATGGTCTGGTCGATCCGCTGGGGAGCGGACACGGTGATGGACCTGTCTACGGGGCGTAACATTCACAACACCCGTGAGTGGATCATTCGCAACAGCCCTGTACCAATTGGGACTGTCCCGCTTTATCAGGCACTTGAGAAGGTGAATGGCATTGCCGAGGATCTAACGTGGGAGATTTTCCGCGACACGCTGATTGAACAGGCAGAGCAAGGGGTTGATTACTTTACCATTCACGCAGGTGTGCGCCTGCACATGGTGCCAATGACCGTCAATCGCGTGACCGGCATCGTCTCCCGTGGCGGTTCCATCATGGCCAAGTGGTGTCTGCATCACCACAAAGACAGCTTCCTCTATGAGCACTTTGACGAAATCTGCGATATTTGCCGCCAGTATGATGTTGCCTTCTCCCTTGGTGATGGATTGCGTCCGGGTTCCATTGCAGATGCCAATGATGAAGCGCAGTTTGCAGAGCTGGAGACACTTGGAGAACTTACCAAAATTGCGTGGGCCAAGGATTGTCAGGTGATGATCGAAGGGCCGGGCCATGTGGCCATGCACAAGATCAAAGAGAACATGGATAAACAGCTGGAATGCTGTCATGAGGCACCGTTCTATACGCTTGGGCCCCTCACTACCGATATCGCACCCGGTTATGACCACATCACCTCCGGTATTGGCGCTGCGATGATCGGGTGGTTTGGCTGTGCCATGCTTTGCTATGTGACGCCCAAAGAGCATCTGGGATTGCCGGACCGGGATGATGTAAAAACCGGCGTGATTACCTACAAGATTGCAGCTCATGCAGCTGATCTTGCCAAAGGCTTGCCAGGTGCCCAGCGGCGGGATGATGCCTTGTCTCGTGCTCGCTTTGAATTCCGCTGGGAGGATCAGTTCAACCTCTCTCTCGATCCCGATACTGCGCGAGAGTTCCACGATGAAACCCTGCCGAAAGACGCGCATAAAGTGGCCCATTTCTGCTCTATGTGCGGACCTAAGTTCTGTTCCATGCGGATCTCCCATGACATCCGCGCAGAAGCGCAAAAGGAAGGTATGGAGGCCATGGCAGCCAAGTTCCGCGAAGGCGGCAAGTTGTACCTGCCACTTGAAGGGACAGAGCAGTGATTACGATTGCAGGAGCCGGCCTTGCGGGGCTGGCTTCCGCCTATGAGCTAGCAAAGCGCGGTGCATCCGTCACTCTCTTTGAAAAAGCCGAGCAGCCGGGTGAAAGCAGTGTTGCACGGTTTGCAGGTGGCATGCTTGCCCCATTTTGCGAGCGGGAAAGCGCAGAAGAGAAGGTCATCACCCTCGGCGGTCAGGCGGCAGATTGGTGGTCACAAGTCACCACAGTCACTCGCCGAGGGACGCTTGTTGTGGCTCCATCTCGTGATCAGGCAGAACTGACCCGTTTTGCACGGCGAACCTCACACTTTGCTGAGGTAAGCGGTCAAGCAATTACAGAACTGGAGCCAGCATTGAAAGGGCGGTTCGAGCGTGGGCTGTATTTTGCAGAGGAAGCGCATCTGGACCCAAGACAGGCTCTTGATGATTTGGCCACTGCTGTTCAGAGCCTTGGAGTAGAGATCCGTTTTGGTACCAGCGCACCTCCTGAGGTTGATCTCAACTGCACAGCCACAGCTGCTAGCCTTCCTGACTTGCGGGCTGTGCGCGGTGAGATGGCGATTTTGCATTGTCCTGAAGTTCAGCTGTCTCGTGTCATCCGGCTCTTACACCCACGCATGCCGCTTTATCTGGTGCCGCGGGCGGATGGGTTGTTCATGATTGGCGGGACTATGGTGGAAAGCAACTCTGACCGCCCTCCTACCCTGCGGTCCCTTACAGAAATGATGAGCGCAGCTTTTGCCATTCACCCTGCTTTTGCCGAGGCTAGCGTGGTCGAAATTGGAGCGGGGTTGCGGCCTGCTTTTCCAGACAACCTACCTCGACTGGTCGAGCATGACGGATCCCTTCACCTCAACGGCCTCTACCGCCATGGCTTCCTGCTTGCGCCAGCATTGGCACAACAAGCAGCACACCATCTTTTAAAGGAGACCTGCACATGAAGATTATCGTGAATGCGGAACTACGCGAGGTCACCAACGAAAACTTGGCCGATGCTCTTACTGAACTGGAGTTCACCAGCCCCGCTATCGCGACGGCTTTGAACGGCAGTTTTGTTCCTCGTGAGGACTACTCTGAGACATCCCTTTCAGAAGCCGATCGATTGGAAGTTCTTGCCCCTATGCAGGGAGGGTAACATGCAGCTTTACGGTACAGAAATCAGCTCTCGGTTGTTGCTCGGAACAGCACAATACCCTTCTCCTACGGTGCTACAAAAAGCAATTGAGACCAGCAGAGCAGAGATCATCACGGTCTCTTTGCGGCGCGAGACGGCGGACGGGTCCGGTGCGGGCTTTTGGGAGTTACTGAAAGCTAGCGGCTGTACGATTCTGCCCAATACTGCTGGATGCCATAGCGTGCAAGAAGCTATTGTGACCGCGCAGATGGCTCGCGAGTTGTTTGGGACTGACTGGATCAAGCTAGAGGTTATCGGCAACTCAGATACTCTGCAACCTGATGTGTTTGGATTGGTCGAAGCTGCGAGGGTTCTCTGTGCAGATGGTTTCAAGGTGTTTCCATACACAACTGATGACCTTGTGGTCGGCGAAAAGCTGTTGGAAGCCGGGTGTGAACTGCTGATGCCATGGGGCGCACCCATCGGCTCAGGTCAGGGCCTGCGGAATCCCGATGCTTTGCGAGCCATGCGGGCGCACTTCCCGGATGTTCCTTTGATTGTGGATGCAGGTATAGGACGGCCCTCTGACGCCACGCATGCGATGGAGCTTGGCATGGATGCTGTTCTGCTCAATACCGCAGTTGCAAAAGCAGGTGATCCGGCTTTGATGGCTCAGGCCATGGCGCAAGCCATTGAAGCTGGGCTCAACGGATACATCGCAGACCCAATGGACCCGCGCGACATGGCTGTGCCTTCGACCCCAACCCTCGGCATGGCGGAGTTGATCTGATGGAACGGTTTTATTTGATTACCGGGGATGTCGATTGGATTAAAAAGCTCGTCCCCTATGGTGTGAGGCTTGTACAGCTCCGGATCAAAGATCAGTCTGAAGAGGTCATACGACAGCAGATCACCCAAGCTCGCGACTTTTGCAGACAACATGGTGCTCAGCTGGTCATCAATGACTATTGGGAACTGGCGTTAGAGCTTGGCTGTGACTTCGTACATCTTGGGCAGGAAGACATGGACAGCGCGGACTTTGCAACACTCCGGAAAGCTGGTGTTCGCTATGGCCTTTCTACCCACGATGAAGCCGAGTTAGATCGCGCCCTCTCCTTCAAGCCTGAGTACGTTGCTTTGGGGCCGGTCTATCCAACCAAGCTGAAGAAGATGAAGTGGGCGCCACAAGGCTTAGAGCGGGTCAGCCGCTGGAAAAAAATGGTTGGAGAGACACCTCTTGTTGCCATAGGCGGATTAACGCCAGAACGACTTGCGGGCGTGTTTGAAGCTGGTGCAGATAGCGCAGCGGTGGTGACTGACATTCTTCAAGCACACGACCCAATCGCTCGCACTCAGGAATGGGTGGAGGCTTGTAAGCAATGACACGTTATGACCGCCAGATGATCTTGCCTGAAGTTGGAACAGCAGGACAAGAGCGGTTGCGAGCCGCTCATGTTCTTGTCGTAGGAGCCGGAGGTTTAGGCTGTCCTATTCTGCAATACCTTGCTGGTGCTGGTGTGGGTATCATTACGATTGCCGATCCCGATGTGATTGAGGAGAGCAACCTGCATCGGCAGCCCTTGTACTCACTCGCAGATGTGGGGGAGAGCAAAGCCTATGCGGCGGCAGCTCGGTTACATGGATACAATCCAGAGGTGGAACTGCGCGCCCTCAACGTTGCTCTGGACCCTACGAATGCGGGTGAACTGGTTGCTCAGGCAGATATCATCGTGGATGCAGCTGATACGTTTGCAGCCTCTTACACGCTCTCAGATGAGTGCTACCGACAAGGCAAGCCGCTTATCTCAGCCTCCGCGCTTGGAACATCCGGTTATCTCGGAGGCTTTTGTGGCGGTGCGCCGTCTTTGCGAGCGGTGTTCCCTTCCCCTCCAACCAACTCTGCTAATTGTGCGAGTGCGGGAGTTCTCGGGTCTGCAGTCGGGAGCATCGGAGCAATGCAAGCACAGATGACTTTGGCAGTACTGCTGGACTTTTCTCCCAGTCCGTTAGGTCGTCTCATCACGGTAGACTTAAAGAGTTTTGAGTTCGGTGGGTTTTCATTTCTCAACGCCAAAGAACCAGACTGGCAAGCACCCTTTATCTCAATGGGAGGCATAAGCTCCAAAGATATTGTGGTTGAGCTTCGAGATACATCGGAAGCACCGCAGCCTATTTGCAAAACCGCCTTGCGTCTTACCTCCGATGACCTCGACCGGCACGACTTCACCCCTGCGCACCGTATCGTCCTTTGTTGCCGCACAGGCCTGCGCGCATGGCGTGGCGCACAGGTACTTACAGAGCGAGGGTACAAGGATGTTGCTCTGATTGCAGATGTAGGGATCTGAGAGTCCTCATAATCTCTCCAGATTACAGGTGTCTGCACCGCGTTCGATGAGGTCTGGTACGAAGAGTTTTTGGAGGTTTATGGGATCCTCACCGCCAATTAAGTCCAGCATGAACTTGCCCAGCGTTTCGCTTGGCTTTGATATCGGGAGATAACATGTCGTAGTTGGCGGTGAGAAGTACTGCGATACGTTCAGGTCATCTGTCGCAATGACAACGGCATCCCGCCCATGCACCATCCCACGCACCTGAAACCCTGACAGCACCCCCATCGCGGTTGCTTCATTGGCGCAGACATAAGCCGTCGGCGGCTCTTCAAACATGGACATTTCAAAAAGCTGTTCTCGTCCAAATGCCGGGGTTAAGCGTCCATTAGCGAGTAATGCGGGGTTGAAGGCAATGCCTGCTTTCGACAACGTAGCTTTGTAGGCTTCAATACGGTTTTGCGTATAGTTCAGCTCTTCGCTGGCATTAATCATTGCGATACGGTGATGGCCTTTGGAAAGCAGACGCTCAACACAGATCGTCACAATACGGCGGTTGTCGGTATCAACAAAGGCATGGGGTGCGCTGGCATCACTGGTTCCGTAGGTAACAAACGGAAAACCCTGTTCCTGCATGAAGCTGATGCGTGGATCATTTGCTCTCGTCCCAGAGATGATGATGCCATCGGCTTTCTTGTTTTGAACGATGCGTTTTATAACTTCGAAGCTGTCCTCAAAACTGGCGACCTGATGCTGCACAACTCTGTACGGCGTATGCTCGATTGCACGCGAGATTCCGCTAATCAGCTGAGTGTAACCAACGCCTGCCCATTCGTCGTCGTCAGGTGACGCAATGACCGTGATCATGGCGATCTGATAGGTCTTGCCAGTCCGGAGTTGAACTCCACTGATGTTGAGTTCGTATCCCAGCTCTTTGGCCGCTTGCAACACCTTATCACGCGTACGGGGGCGTACCTGCGGTGAGGCATTGAGCGCTTTCGACACTGTCGCCGTTGAAAGCCCGGTTACCTTAGCAATTGTTTTAATTGTCGGTCTTTGCGCCATGGGTTACTCAAGCTGAGGTCAGTTGCGCTTTGGAAAGCACATTCTGAAAACGAAGATAAACAGCAGATGTCCAAGCGAAAGCTTGGTCGCGTAGTCCTGTTCCAGTTAAGGCATCAAAGTTTTCTGCCATTCCTGAGGCTTCACAAGTTCTCATGAACCGCTTTGCCAGCTCGTGAGCCAGCCGGATTTCACCTTGTCGGCATAAACCGTCAAAAATCAGTAATGTAGTTGGTGCCCATATGGGACCACGCCAATACCCATCGGCCTCATAATACGCGCTCTGCGGGTTTTCTGTAGCAGGTCCCCACTCAGTGAGGAAGCCCTGAGCATTGAACCTTTCTACGAGTTTGTCTGCAATCTCTCTTGGCAGGTCACTGCCAAGCAACAGAGGCATAAACTGCGCCAGGCTGGTATCCGGCAGGACAAGATCTGGTTGAGCTGGTTTTCGAAACACGAAGCATTTGCCGTTCCAGAGTTGTTTTATCATTAAGTTTCTGAGCTGAGTCTTGATCTGATCAAACTTGTTAGCCATGTGTGGTTCTTCGGCGCTGCGATAGAGCTGTGCGATGCAGTTGGCCGTCAGGCATAGGAATGTCGGCAGGTCTGGTCCAACAACCGGGCCACCATGATCAAAGAAACTGGCATTATCCCAGCCACTGTCGTTGCCGTGAAAGTAGCCGGGAAGCTCCTGTTCATTTGCACGGGTATGTGTGAGCCAATAGCTGAGCTGCTTCTCCATCTTGTCTCTGAGATACACAAGCTGATCTGAGCTGAAACAATCACGATAGGCTTCCAGAATATGCAGGATTGCCCAGCCGTGGACCGGTGGTTTTGTGAAGGCAAAAGAAGCGCCAGCATCGTGCACAAAATCCGGTAGTAGTCCACTGTCATCCTGCCAATCGAAAATCGCAGCAAACTGGCTGAATGCCAAATCTGGGTCGATGGCAGCAAGCCCGATTGCAGAAAAAGCGTTGTCCCAGCTCCATATGTTGATCATATGGTTCTTAGACATGTAGGTAGACGGATGCGTTAAGGCTCCCTCTGCGGGGACCGTATTCGCCCAAAGGAGGTAGGTGGCAGGTTGCGCTGCTTCACTTTGGTCTTGCTTACCATGCCAGTTGAAAAAGGCTTGCCGCGATGCTGTCTGAGCTTCTGCGAAGGATGGTCTTGCAAACTCGGGACACAGGCGACGGTGAAGGATTATACCGCCCTCAAACTGCTCTCCAGAAAAGGTCAGGGCAACATTGTCTGCATGATCTCGTCGCCAGTTGCCTTCAACAACAGCATTGCCAACTGTTGTGAATGGTGTCAGGCGCAGGTTCTCACCTGCAGCAACGATGCACTGATCCCCGTTGGGATGTTGGAAGGCATAATCATAACGAGACCCTTCCAAGGCGAACTTCAGAGTGACACCCTGCCCTTTGAGATGGAGCAGCTCTCCTTGACCAATGCAGAGGCTGACATCTCCCAGCTTTTGCGTGTTGAAGAATAGCTCAACATCCAAACGATATGGAGACAACGTGAACCGAGGGATGAGCACAGTACCCTCGTCACTTAGAAACACCAGCTTGCACAAGCGGCCCTAAATCCACCTCTAGTTAGCAAAGATAACGCGCTTGCCACTCTTTGTAGGGGCATGCCCTAGAGAATCCTTGTCAGAGTTGTGGATGTATTTCCTATTTAGTAACTTTTGCTCTTCCACAGATAGTGGCGCGTTATTATGAGTCTTTTCGTCAATTAATTTTAGCTCATCAGGTATATCGGTCAGCCCTTGGATGGGATTTGCTGGTTGCTCTGTCAACGTACCGACTTCATCTTCGTGCTGGATTGGTATTAATGGTACATTACTGGATACAGCATAAGCATGCATTTTATGTAGTGCTATTTGTGAGAGCGCCCCATCGACATAGTCGCGCTGCATAGTCGCTTCGAAAATCTCATCATTTACTGACTTCTGAGTAATTCGTCCATTCTCGCCTTCATAGGTGCACTCTTTAACTTGGGCTGAATAGTAGGCATCGGTTGTTTCACAAAACGGATCGTCTACGGAACCGATCCGCCCTTCGTCGATAGCGCGCTCAACTGCACTTGGGTTTGTACCAAGATCAACCTCGGTCCCCCCCGACAAATAACCTCCACCGATGTCCGAATGGGAACCATAAAGACATTCTTCAATATGATTGCCTTGGGTTTTCACCTCTGGTACTTCACAGCCTACCGGGCTTGACAAAATCGATTTTAGAGCGAAGTTCTTCCTGCGCTCGTTGATTGCAGTAAGATGAACGACCTTTCTTTCCGCAATACCAACTGGCAAATGAAGTAAAACACTACCGTGGTCGTTATTTTGTGGCGAAAAATCAAAGTGCCTAGGTGACGAGATAGAAGGAACAGTGTCGAATAGGCCTATAAACTGCAGTTTAGTTGGGATTTCATGAAATACGCTATATAGAGATTTATCACCTCTTACTTTTAAGTACATTACGCGGCGCTTTTCCCCCTCCATGTTCTGTTTTGTTTTTGTTCTGTTATATCCCATAGGTCGCGCCGTCTTGTAATATGGACCGTAGATCGCTTGCAACAAATTCAGCACATGAGCGTAGTGACGCGCTGCTGCAGCTCCTCGGGAGAAGCCAAAAACATCAACTTCAATTCTAGTAATATTATAGGAGGCATATGCACTTACAAATTCCCAAGCCTGCGGAGCTCCCTTTTCCGATTTTGCAAGTACACCATAATCGCCACTGCCAGAGATTTGTCCGTTAGGAGAATCAATGTTTCCAGTGTCCGTTCCAATTCCTTCGATATAGTAGTTACCGTAGATGTATGTTTCATCTTCCACGTTTTTCTGGCTATGCGAGGAAGGATATAGACGGTGAAGCTTCCATATATTAGTATAGTCTGATTTATAACTATCTGAAGTTAATGGCATATTATCAATGCCCGGCAGTTCACCTCCTGCTAGACGAGTACTTACATTGTAAGCATTGTTGCCGGTCCCATCAAAAAATAAGCCAATCCGCAATACAAATTTACAGGTTTCGCAAATAGAACGCTTGTCTTTTAGTAATTGCTCCGTCATCTGTTATTCTCTATCGGAGTTACATTACGGTTCTCACTTGTATAAAGCAGTCCTGAAAACACTATTTGTGTTATTAGCGCGCTCACAAGAAATACTACCATCAATATAAAAGATATAGATTTAGTAAAATAACTATAATTTCCACTTTTGAGAAGAAAAAAATACCATACCATCAATATAAAAATAATAAAATTATAATAAAATATCAAATATTCTCCAGATAAATACTTGATATTACTCAATTTCATTACATCAAAAAATAATAAAATAGGATTTATTGATGTAAGATCTATAAAGAACACACTCCCAAACGGAATTGCTACTAAGAGTAGTACAAACATAGTGCCAGCTAAAGTAAATCTTGGAACTCTATCTTCTTTGTTCGTCATCTATTCCTCAGATAATGTCATTTTTATAATTAATACGTTTGTTTTAAATACTCATTCAATTCACCAACAGTTTCTACTCCATTCGCAATAGCTTCTTTAACTTGATCTCTAGCAAAATCTTGTGCACCAGCAAAGGTTGTAATACCTATTTGCGGCAAGGCTTTTGCCT
The DNA here is from genome assembly GCF_001623285.1 of Pseudovibrio sp. Ad26. Lineage (NCBI taxonomy): Bacteria > Pseudomonadati > Pseudomonadota > Alphaproteobacteria > Hyphomicrobiales > Stappiaceae > Pseudovibrio > Pseudovibrio sp. Ad26. The sequence continues at coordinate 498 of NZ_LMCE01000016.1, read as the reverse complement.
TCAAGAGATCATGCGCAATTTTTGCTACAAACAACTCCCACTGCATATCCTCAAACGCTTTTTCCTGAGCCTTGCGGATGAGGGTGATGTGTCCCTTTGGTCGTTCGTTGGTTTGTGTGGAGCTTTCTGTAATTACCGTCATGTGTGCGAGTTGACGGGTTTGCATGTTAAAGCGGCCTGCTTTGCAATGCTGCCCCGATGTAGGTGCTGTAAAATGCCAAAGCTGCAGGGCATTACACAGGCTGGGCTCCTCACACCAATCCTCAGCAATGAAGTCAGTAATTGGTCCGAAGAATGCCTGTGTTTCTGCTGGGTTTGTAGAGAGCAGCCAGACGCGCAGAACAGCCGGATCAAAAAACCGGAACCGAACCTGTTTGTCGGCGACGCCTTATGGACAAATCGATCGATTTGAGTAATGGAGTGTTTTGGCCCATGATCACTAGATTAGGAGTGAACAATGGGGCAATACACAAGGACCGCCAGCGCTGCAGCTGAGAA